>NZ_CAKKMM010000499.1:0-3406 GCF_918698205.1 Microbacterium sp. Bi128
GTGGAGTCCTCCGTTACCCCGTGGTCCGGCAGCTCATCCGGTTCACCGGCGTCGGCATTGTCTGCACCCTGACCTCCCTGGCCCTGTACGCCCTCTCCCGGCCCTGGCTTGGGGCCCAGCCGGCCAACGCGGCGGCCCTGATCCTGACGTCGTTCATGAATACCGCCCTCAACCGGCGCCTGACGTTCAAGATCACCGAACGCCGCCGGATGAAGCGCGACCACCTCAACGGCCTGATCGTGATCGTCGTCGCGCTGCTGATCACCGGCGGCAGCCTCGCCGTCCTGCACTGGGTCAACCCGGACGCCACCGTGGCCGAGGAGCTGTGGACCACCACCCTCTCCGGTTTCGCCGCCACCGCCGTGCGGTTCACGATGCTGCGGCACTGGATCTTCCGCCGCGCCCGCCACCGCTGACGTCGCCCGGGCCCTCACCCCGGGTTGAGCTATCAGTTCAAGCCGCTATGGAGGCCCGATAAAGACATTTAGTGACAGCTCAACCGGTGGAGGGGGTCCCGAGGGAGCGGACGCCGGCGACGGCGTTGCGGACCGCGGCCGCCGCCTCCTGCAACTGCGCTGCCGTCACGGTCGAGTCAAAGCTGAACCGCACCGCCGTCTGGGCGATCTCGGGCTCGATGCCCAGGGCCAGCAGCACCGGCGAGGGCGCATCCGAGCCGGCGGCGCACGCGGAACCGCTGGAGCAGATGATGCCCTGGCGTTCGAGCTCCAGCAGCACGGACTCGCCGCTGGTGCCCGGGAAGCAGAAGGATGCCACCGAGGGCAGCCGCTCGGTGGGGTGGCCGGTGAGCAGTGCGCCGGGAACACCGGCCAGCACGGCGTCAATAAACCCGTCGCGGAGGGCAGCGACGTGCCCGGCCGGTTCCCGCGGCAGCGCCAGTGCCGTCGCCAGCGCCACGGCCCCGGCGACGTTCTCCGTGCCCGACCGGCGGCCCCGTTCCTGCCCGCCGCCGTGGACCAGCGGTTCAAGCCGGACCCGGCCGCGCACAAACAACGCGCCGCTGCCTTTGGGCGCGCCCAGCTTGTGGCCGGAAATGCTCAGCGCGTCCACACCCAGTGCGCCGGTGTCCAGCGGCAGCCAGCCGGCGGCCTGGACGGCGTCGGTGTGGAACGGGACCCCGTGGGCATGGGCCAGCGCCGCGAGCCGGGCGATGGGCTGGACCGTGCCGACCTCCTTGTTGGCGTACGTGATGCTGACCAGGGCCGTGCCGGGCTGCAGCACGGCGGCGAGGGCCTCTTCGCTCACCTGCCCGAAGCGGTCCACGGGGATCACGTCGACGGCGAACCCGTGGACCCGTTCAAGGTACCTGGCGGATTCTTCCACCGCGGAATGCTCGACGGCGCTGATCGCCACCCGGTCCAGGCGCGGATCGGCGGCGCGCCGGGCCAGGGCAATGCCCTTGACGGCGAGGTTGTCCGCTTCCGTGCCGCCGGAGGTGAAGACGACTTCCCCGGGACGGCAGCCGAGGGCCCTGGCGGTTGCGGCGCGGGCCCCTGCGAGCGCCGCGGCAGCCGCCTCACCCAGGGAGTGATGGCTTGACGGGTTGCCGAATTCGCCCGTGAGGTACGGCCACATGGCCTCCAGCACCTCGCGGCGGACCGGGGTGGTGGCCGCGGCGTCGAGGAAGATCATGGCGCGCCTCAGCCGGCCGCCGGGCCGGCGCCTGAGTCGACGGCCGGCTCGACGTCAAGCTCAATGTCCAGGCCGAGGTCCAGTGCCGTGACACTGTGCGTCAGGGCGCCGATCGAGATGACGTCCACCCCGGTGGCCGCGATGTCCGCCACGGTGGCGAGGTTGACGTTGCCGCTGGCCTCGACGCGGGCCCGGCCGCCCACCAGCCCGACGCCGGCCGCGAGCTCGGCCAGGGAGAAGTTGTCCAGCATGATGGTGTCCACCCCGGCGGCCAGGACGGGCTCGATCTGCTCCATGGTGTCCACCTCCACTTCGAAGTGTGTTGTGTGGCCGAGCTGGGCCTTGGCGCCGCTGAGCACTGCGGTCAGCTTCGCCGGATCGCCGCCGGTGAGGACGGCCAGGTGGTTGTCCTTGGCCAGGACGGCGTCGGAGAGGCTGAAACGGTGGTTGGCGCCGCCGCCGCAGCGGACGGCGTAGCGTTCGAGCACCCGCAGCCCCGGCGTGGTCTTGCGGGTATCGGTGATCCGGGCCCGGGTGCCGGCCACGAGCGCCACGAACTCGGCCGTTTTGGTGGCGATGGCGCTCATCCGCTGGACCAGGTTCAGTGCGACGCGTTCGGCCAGCAGCACGGCGCGGGCGTTCCCGGTCACGCGGGCCAGGGCGGTTCCGGCGGCGAAGGCCTCGCCGTCGTGGACCAGCAGTTCGACGACGGCGCCCGGGTCGGTCAGCCGCATCGCCGCGGCGAAGACCTCCCCGCCGCTCAGCACCCCGGGAGCGCGGGCGTTGAGCACCGCGGTGGCCCGCGCCTGCGCCGGGATGAGCGTCTGGGAAGTGACGTCCCCGTACGGGGCGTCCTCCTGCAGCGCCGCGCGGAGGACGGCCAGGACGGCGGCCTCGGGCAGGCTCCCGGCGAGCGCCGCGGTGCGGGAGGGCAGGGTTTCCGGGGCAGCGGTTGCGTGGGCAGTGGTGGTCACGAGGAAATCCTTTGCATGGAATGGGTGAGGGCTGAGGCGTCGTCCGTGTCCGCCCGGTAGTGGGCTCCGACGGACTGCGTGCGGTTCAGGGCAGCCGCCACAAGCAGGCGGGCCGCGAGGAGCAGGTTCCGGTCCTCATGGGCATCCTGGCAGAGCCAGTCACTGTGGCCGGCATCGGGAGCGGTCTCAGAATGGACAACGGCGTCCCAGGCCGCAAGCACGGTCTCCGCCTCCCGCAGTTGCTCCCCGCTGCGCATTACCCCGGCGTCCGCCGTCATCAACCGCCGAAGAGCGTCGCGCGAGAAAACCCCGTACGCGGATACCGACTTCACAAAATCTTCGGACACGCTCGCTAAAGTGTCCGTCAAGGGGAGGCCGCCCGCGGCCGTGGGCCCACACGATCCGGGTTCCCTGGCCGAGCTTGCGAGGCTAGGGGGATCGTGGGGATCGTGGGGAGCACGCGGAGCAGTGGTGTCGTGCGACGGGTCGGCGCGCAGGAAGTCCTCGACCGCCCGGCGGCCGAACACCAGGCCCTCCAGCAGCGAGTTGCTCGCCAGCCGGTTGGCCCCCTGGGCGCCCGTGCGGGCCACCTCGCCGGCGGCATACAGGCCCGGTACCGACGTGCGGCCCCACAGGTCGGTGCACACGCCACCCATCCAGTAGTGGGCAGCCGGGGACACGGGTACGGTCTCCGTGGTCCAGTCGTACCCTGCGGCGAGGGTGGCCGCCGTGATGGTCGGGAACCGCCGGGCCAGGAAGCCCGCGCCCCGCTCTGCCCCACT
>NZ_CAKKMM010000500.1:0-3405 GCF_918698205.1 Microbacterium sp. Bi128
CGCGCACATCGAGATGAGTGCTGAAGAGCTGGACAGGATGGCCGGCGAACTCGCCGTCATCGTGGATTCAGTGAAGTCCGTCAGTGAAGCCGCCGGTGATGACGTCCCGGCCACGTCCCACCCGATTCCGCTGACCAATGTGTTCCGCGAGGACGTCGTGGGCCACACGTTTACGGCCGAGCAATCCCTCTCCGGCGCCCCCGACGCGTACGAAGGCCGTTTCAAGGTCCCGGCAATCCTGGATGAGGACTAAGACCATGACTGAGAACAACGAACTGATCCGCCTCTCCGCCGCCGCGCTCGCCGAGAAGCTGGCCGCCCGCGAGATCACCGCCGTCGAGGTCACCCAGGCCTACCTGGACCGCATCGCCGCCGTCGACGGCAAGGTCCACGCCTTCCTCCACGTCAACGCCGACGAGGCGCTCGCCGTCGCCGCCGAAGTGGATGCGATCCGCGCCGCCGGCGGTGCCGCCGCCGAAGGGCTGCACGTCCTCGCGGGCGTCCCGATCGCCGTCAAGGACCTCATCGTCACGATCGGCCAGCCCACCACGGCCGGCTCGAAGATCCTCGAAGGCTGGCACAGCCCCTACGACGCCACCGTCGTCGAGCGCCTGCGCGCCGCCAAGATGCCGATCCTGGGCAAGACGAACCTCGACGAATTCGCGATGGGCTCCTCCACCGAGCACTCCGCCTACGGGCCCACGCACAACCCGTGGGACCTGGAGCGCATCCCGGGCGGTTCCGGCGGCGGCTCCGCTGCCGCCGTCGCGGCCTTCGAAGCCCCGCTGGCCCTCGGCACGGACACCGGCGGATCCATCCGCCAGCCCGGCGCCGTCACCGGCACGGTCGGCGTCAAGCCCACCTACGGTGGCGTCTCCCGCTACGGCGCCATCGCCATGGCCTCCTCGCTGGACCAGATCGGCCCGGTCTCGCGCACCGTTCTCGACTCGGCCCTGCTGCACCAGGTGATTGGCGGGCACGATCCGCGCGACTCCACCTCGCTGCCGGACCCGCTCGAGGACCTCGTGGCCGCGGCCAGGACCGGCAACGTCGAGGGCATGAAGATCGGCATCATCAAGGAGCTCCACGGCGAGGGCTACCAGGCCGGCGTCGAGAACCGCTTCAACGAATCCCTCGAGCTGCTCAAGGGCGCGGGCGCCGAGATCGTCGAGGTCTCCTGCCCCAACTTCAAGTACGCCCTGGGCGCCTACTACCTGATCATGCCGTCCGAGGCGTCCTCCAACCTGGCCAAGTTCGACGGCGTCCGCTACGGCCTGCGGGTCCTGCCCAAGGACGGTCCCATGACCATCGAGCGGGTCATGGGCGCCACCCGCGCCGCCGGCTTCGGCGACGAGGTCAAGCGCCGCATCATCCTGGGCACCTACGCCCTGAGCGCCGGCTACTACGACGCCTACTACGGCTCGGCCCAGAAGGTGCGCACCCTGATCCAGCGCGACTTCGACGCCGCCTTCGAAAAGGCCGACGTGCTGATTTCCCCGACGGCGCCGACCACGGCGGTCAAGCTCGGCGGGAAGCTCAACGACCCGCTGGCGATGTACCTCAACGACGTCGCCACCATCCCGGCGAACATGGCAGGCGTCCCCGGCCTGTCCCTGCCCGGCGGCCTGGCCGACGAGGACGGACTGCCCGTGGGCATCCAGCTCCTGGCCCCGGCCCGCCAGGATGCCCGCCTGTACCGCGTCGGCGCGGTCCTGGAATCCCTGCTCGAGGCGCAGTGGGGCGGCCCGCTGCTGGATAGGGCCCCCTCGCTCACTGCTACTTCTGCGGCTGCCGCCGCCTCAAGCCACGGAGGCTCACACTAATGACTGACGCAACCCTCAGCTTCGAAGAGGCGATGGACAAGTACGATCCCGTCCTGGGGTTCGAGGTCCACGTGGAGCTCAACACCAAGACCAAGATGTTCTCCTCCGCGCCGAACGTCTTCGGCGATGAGCCGAACACCAACGTCAACGAGGTGGATCTCGGCATGCCCGGCGTGCTGCCGGTGGTGAACAAGACCGCGATCGAGTCCTCGATCAAGATCGGCCTGGCGCTGAACTGCAAGATCGCCGAGAAGTGCCGCTTCGCCCGGAAGAACTACTTCTACCCGGACACCCCGAAGAACTTCCAGACCTCCCAGTACGACGAGCCCATCGCGTACGACGGCTACCTGGACATCGAGCTCTCCGACGGCACCGTGTTCCGGGTCGAGATTGAACGCGCGCACATGGAGGAGGACGCCGGCAAGCTGACCCATATGGGCGGCGCCACCGGCCGCATCCAGGGCGCGGACTACTCCCTGGTGGACTACAACCGTTCCGGCGTGCCGCTGGTCGAGATCGTCACCAAGCCGATCGAGGGCGCCGGCAGCCGCGCCCCCGAACTCGCCAAGGCCTACGTGGCCGCCGTCCGCGAGATCGTCAAGAACCTCGGGGTCTCGGACGCGAAGATGGAGCGCGGCAACGTCCGCTGCGACGCCAACGTCTCGCTGCGCCCGCACGGCCGCGAACGTTTCGGCATCCGCTCGGAGACCAAGAACGTCAACTCACTGCGCGCCGTCGAACACGCGGTCCGCTACGAGATCCAGCGGCACGCCGCCGTGCTGGACTCCGGCGAGCCGGTCATCCAGGAAACCCGCCACTGGCACGAGGACACGCGGACCACGACGTCGGGCCGGGCCAAGTCCGACGCCGACGACTACCGCTACTTCCCGGAACCTGACCTGGTCCCGATCACCGCGTCCCGCGAATGGGTCGAGGAGCTCCGGGCCACGCTGCCCGAGCCGCCGGCCGCGCGCCGCAAGCGGTTGCAGGCCGACTGGGGCTACTCGGACCTGGAGTTCCGCGACGTCGTCAACGCCGGCGTCATGGACGAGATCGAGGAAACCATCGCCGCCGGCGCCACCGCCACCGTGGCCCGCAAATGGTGGATGGGCGAGATCGTTGGCCGCGCCAAGAACGCCGACGTCGATCCCGGCCAGCTGGGCGTCAACCCGGCCACCATCGTGGAACTGAACAAGATGGTTGAAGACGGCAAGATCAACAACAAGATGGCCTCCGAGGTCCTGGACGGCGTGCTCGCGGGCGAAGGCACCCCGGCGGAAATCGTCGAGAAGCGCGGCCTCGCCGTGGTCTCCGACGACGGCCCGCTGCTCGAAGCGATCGACGCGGCCCTCGCCGCGCAGCCCGGCGTCGCGGACAAGATCCGCGGCGGCAAGGTCCAGGCGATCGGCGCGATCGTCGGCGGGGTCATGAAGGCCACCCGCGGGCAGGCCGACGCCGGCCGCGTGCGCGAGCTGATCCTCCAGCGCCTCGGCGTCGAGGGCTAGCCCCTAGCCGCCCACTAAATCGGTCATGATGGTCTGCAGTGCTTCGCAGACCATCATGACCGATGTGCGTTTAAGGT
>NZ_CAKKMM010000501.1:0-3391 GCF_918698205.1 Microbacterium sp. Bi128
GTCCTGCGGGTAAGTGTCGGTTTTTCATAGCGGATTCTTTCTGGATTCGATGGTGCGGACCGGGGCTACCGGACCGTGCCCACCATCAGAGCAGAGTCGAATCCGTTCCGCAGGTGCCTCGAAACCCGAGGAAACCGCGCGTAATCCGGCGACGGAAACAGCCATGGACGCACCCCCGGTACCCGATCGGACGCAGCGCGAAGCAGTCCGTAACAGGGCAAGACTCACGCGGTCATTTGCGCCCATCCTGGGACACACCCGTGCCACACCGGCCCGGCACTGTGAAGTCTTGGTGACGCCCTTCGACGGCGCGTGAAGGGGCCGGCGCCGCGCCACTGTCGTGCATGGGACGAAAGATTGCTGGAGATGTGGCCGAATGTTGCGCGCCGGCGCGGTACCGGCGGTCAGGGCCCAGCACGACCAGGCGCACAACAGGACGAATAAAGGCGTGTCCGCCGCTGCTCTTAAGCAGCGGCGAACACGCCTTGAGCATCGGGCCGAGCCGCTGCTTACATTCCGGGGATCTGCTGCGCCTCGTGAACCTCGATTTCGCAGCCGCCGGGCATGTTCAGGTGCGGGTGCACCTTGGCCAGTTCCACGGCCGCCTCAAGGCTGTCGGCCTCGATGATGCTGTATCCGGCGACTTCACGCTGGCTTGGCGCAGTGGCTCCGCCCGCGGAAACGCGAACACCGTTGGCCAGCGGCGTTCCGAAGTCGATCAGGCCGTTGCCGACCTTGGCGGCCCAGTTGTTCCACTGTTCCATGGCGGCTGCCATGTCATCCGGCGCGGGCGGCGCGGCCTCGGCGGGGGTCATCGGGGCGTGATAGAGGAAGACGATCTTGGTCATGTTGCTCCTGCTTTCCTGGCGGTCTTGACGGGCTTAGGTTGGAAAACTTCAGACGACGACGGTCCGGCCGGTGAACGCGACCAGGCGCTCCAGGCTGCTCGCAGGCTCCGCGACCGGTTGGACAGCGGCGAAGCTGCCGCTGGCGCGGACCTGGTGGGAGATGGGCACCAAGGCCAGGGCCTCAACGTGATCCGTGACGACGTCGGAAACTACAAGTTCCTGGCCGGTGGCCTTCGCGAAGTCCCACGCGTGGACGAGCAGCTCGAGGTTGACGATCCCGGCGACGACGGTCGCGGGCAGCTCGGCGAAGCCCATGTCGATGGTGCCTTCGAAGCCGCGGCGGCTGAACGCCTCCAGGGTGGCCTGCGCGAGTCCGGCGATGCCAACTTCCGGGCCTGCCCCGGCGTCGTCGCTTCCGCCCGCGCCCAGCGCCCCGCCGATCTGCTTCAGCGAACCGGCCAGGTGTTCCAGCAACTCGTGGGCCGTGAAATTTACGCAGGGAGTGGCTTTCTCACGGTCCTCCGGGGTGAGCTTGCGCAGCACGCCCAGGAGCAGGGCGAGCGAAGCCTCGGCCGAGCTGAGGTAATCGATCGGGTCCGGGGCGGCCGACCATGCGTCCGGACCGGCGCCGTCCGGGGAGGAGGTCTCGGCGATGAGGCGGTCCAGGTAGTGGTTCCAGCCTTCGGCATGTGCTGCGGCCTGTTCGGCGTTGAGGCCGGCGTGGACCAGGCGGAGCGTGGTGCCCCCGGCGTCGGGCTCCAGCGTGATGGTCACGGTGGACGCGCCCGGCGCCAGGTCCATTCCGGACTCCCAGCCCCAAGTGAAGACGATGCGCTTGCCCGGCTCGATCTCCTGGAATGTGCCGGCGGCGTGGTGGCCGGGAGTGACGGTCCAGCGGTAGTCGCCGCCTATCCGAAGGTCAACGCGGGCCGCCACCGTTTGCCAGCGGCGCAGACGTTCCGGCTCGGTGATGAGCGCAAAGGCCTCGTCGGCGCTGACGGGCAGGTGAATGGTTTTATCGAACGTCATGAGAGTGGTCCCTTGTCTTGAGGCGAAGCATCGGAAGTGGTCGTGTGATGTTGAGGGGGCCGGTGACGCTGGGCGGCAAGTGCGGCCGCATCTGATGCCAGCAGGTCCAGTTCGTAGGTCCAGAACTGTTCGACAAGGTCACGCAGCCGGCCCATGCCGCCTGGGTCGAGTCGGTAGTACCTGTTCCGGCCCTCTTTGCGGGCAGATACCAGGCCGGCCTGCTCCAGGAGCAGCAGGTGCTGGGACACCGCGGAGCGGCTGACCGTGAAATGGGCGGCCAGCTCCCCGACAGCCTGTTCGTGGCTGGCGAGAAGATGCAGCAGGCGTCGCCGGTTCGGCTCCGCAGCAATCTCCAAGGCATCCAACACAACTAATACGTTAGTGATCACTAACGTATTCCGCAAGTGCCCAGCAGTCAGAGGGATCAGGGAACGCAGGCCGGCACCCTTGCGGATCGCGGCCCGGGCATGGGGCAGCTGTTATCGGAGCGGTTCGTCAGGGCGCTATGGCGCGTGCCGGGTTACCGCGTCCCGGGTTAAAGAGATGCCGGTAACCGGGACGGGGAATCCCCGGGCGCAGCGGCTAGAGGCCCCGGTGGTGCTCGATGAGCCATCGCGCCATCTGCTGGGCGCGCTTGGAGGCCAGCGCGTCCCCTTCGGTGGCGGAAATGATGGAGCCTTTCATCAGGATGTGCCAGGACCGGGCAAATTCCTCGGGGCGGTCCAGCCCGGCTTCTTCGGCCAGCGCCTGGATATGCCCGCGGATGCGGCTGAGGTAATCGATGCTCGCCTTGCCCAGCGGGTGCCCGGCGCCCATTTCCAGCAGCACATTGATAAACGAGCACGCCTCGAAATCCTCGCGCTGGAACCAGTCACCGAACACGTCAAAGACGGCGAGCAGCCTCTCCTCGGGGGTGTTGCCCCGCCGGCTGGCCTCGGCCACGATCAGGTCCACGGTCCACACCTGGTCGCGGAGTTCCAGGAAGGCCAGCACCAGGGCGTCCTTGGACGGAAAGTGCCGGTAGAAGGTTGCCTTGGATACCCCTGAACTGCTGATCAGCTCATTGACCCCTACGTCGCGGATGCCGCGGCGGGAGAATAACTCGTAAGCAGTGGCGAGGATACGGTCCACCGGCTCGTCGCGTCCGGCCATGGCTGTGGCGGGCAGCAGCGTAGGACCCTCGGCGTCGTTGACAGTCATGATAAAAAAATTTTACACCGGACCGAGGCGTACAGACCGGTCTGCCTCGGAGTGTGCTATCAGTCTCCGCCGGATTCCACCGGCGCTGTCGGCCAGCACGACGCCGGCGGGCCGGCCAAGGACCCGCCCGGCGCCTTACCCCCACCTAGGGATGCAGAACCCGGTCGCCATCGCGGCGTTGTGAGAAACGACCGTCCAGTGCGTGGACGAAGCTGCGGAGGGTCGCGGATTCGTGCGTGCTGTTGGCCAGCCGGACGATGGCCGAAGCCGTGTGGGCCAACTTGATGTTGTGGTGCTGGCTGTAGGCGGAAAGC
>NZ_CAKKMM010000502.1:0-3387 GCF_918698205.1 Microbacterium sp. Bi128
AGCACGTTCTTAGCCATGACTCAGACACCTGCCTTCTGGTTCAGGAGCGCCTTGACCATTGCCGGCGGGGCGATCTCGTCGAGCGGCAGGCCGCGGCGTGCTGCCACTGCTGCCGGCTCTTCGAGGCGCTTCAGCGCGTCAACGGTCGCGTGAACGATGTTGATGGCGTTGGAAGAACCGAGCGACTTGGAGAGGATGTCGTGGATGCCCACGCACTCCAGTACTGCACGGACCGGGCCACCGGCGATAACACCGGTACCGGCGGAAGCCGGGCGCAGCATGACGACGCCTGCGGCGGCCTCACCCTGAACGCGGTGGGGGATGGTGCTGCCGATGCGGGGAACGCGGAAGAAGGACTTCTTGGCCTCTTCAACGCCCTTCGCGATAGCGGCAGGAACTTCCTTTGCCTTGCCGTAGCCGACGCCGACCATGCCGTTGCCGTCACCGACGACGACGAGGGCGGTGAAGCTGAAGCGACGACCACCCTTGACGACCTTGGAAACGCGGTTGATGGTTACGACGCGCTCTACGAACTGGCTCTTCTCGGCCTCGCGGCCGCCGTCACGGCCACCACGGCCGCCACGGTCGCCACGGCCCTGGCCGCGGTCGCCACGCTCGCCACGACGAGCGCCACCACGGCGGTCGTCAGTGGTAGCAGGCGCAGCGGTCTCAGTTGCCGGAGCAGCTACAGCTTCAGTCACCTGAATGTCCTTTTCGTTATTTTCGGTCACAGTGCCAGCCCACCTTCACGTGCGCCGTCAGCGACGGCGGCGATCCGGCCGTGGTACTTGTTACCACCGCGGTCGAAGACAACTGCTTCGATACCGGCAGCCTTGGCACGCTCGGCGACCAGTTCGCCAACGCGCTTGGCCTTGGCGGTCTTGTCACCGTCGAATGCACGAAGGTCGGCTTCCAGTGTGGAGGCGCTTGCCACGGTCAGGCCCTTGGTGTCATCGACAACCTGGACGAATACGTGACGTGCGGAGCGGTTGACGACCAGACGCGGGCGTACAGCCGTTCCGGAGATGCGCTTGCGGATACGAAGCTGGCGGCGGCTGCGCTGGGCAGACTTGCTCTTGTTCGTACGCTTCTTGTTAATTGCGATCGCCATGGTTACTTACCAGCCTTTCCGACCTTGCGGCGGATGACTTCGCCTGCGTAACGGATGCCCTTGCCCTTGTAGGGGTCCGGCTTCCGCAGCTTGCGAATGTTGGCAGCAACCTCGCCGACCTGCTGCTTGGAGATACCTGAAACAGAGAGCTTGGTCGGGGTCTCAACTGCAAAGGTGATGCCGTTCGGTGCCGAGACGTTGACCGGGTGGCTGTAGCCCAGAGCGAACTCCAGGTCAGAACCCTTGGCCTGGACGCGGTAACCGGTACCGACAATCTCAAGCTTCTTCTCGTAGCCTGCGGTGACACCCTGGATCATGTTGGCGATCAGGGTGCGGGTCAGGCCGTGCAGCGAACGTGAGGCGCGCTCGTCGTTCGGGCGGGCGACAGTCAGGGTGCCATCTTCCAGGGAAACCTCGATCGGGCTGGCCACAGTGTGGCTCAGCTCGCCTTTGGAACCCTTGACGCTGACGACAGAGCCGTCAACCTTGACCTCAACGCCGGCAGGAACGGTGATGGGGAGACGTCCAATACGTGACATTATTCTCTTCCTTTCCCGTTACCAGACGTAAGCGAGGACTTCGCCGCCCACGCCCTTCTTGCCGGCCTGCTTGTCAGTCAAGAGGCCGGAAGAGGTGGACAGGATTGCGACACCCAGGCCACCGAGCACGTGCGGCAGGTTGGTGGACTTTGCGTAAACGCGCAGTCCCGGCTTGGAAATACGACGAACGCCAGCGATTGAACGCTCGCGGTTCGGACCGAACTTGAGCTCGAGGGTCAGCTTCTTGCCAACCTCAGCGTCTTCTTCTTTCCAGGAGGCGATGTAACCTTCAGCCTTCAGGATGTCGGCAACGCGTGCCTTGAGCTTGCTGTACGGCATGGTCACGGAATCGTGGTATGCCGAGTTAGCGTTGCGCAGACGCGTAAGCATGTCTGCGACGGGATCTGTCATTGTCATGTGGGCTCTTGCCCTTCCTCATAACGGTTTCCGCCGTGCTGGTTGTCCCGAACAGAATTCGGAAAGGAGCGCGGGCGGACCTTTTACGTAGCTAGATTAGTCTTCGGTCTTGAACGGGAAGCCAAGCGCCTTCAGCAGCGCGCGGCCTTCGTCGTCGGTCTTGGCAGTGGTCACGACGGTGATGTCCATACCGCGAACGCGGTCAATGGAATCCTGGTCGATCTCGTGGAACATAACCTGCTCGGTCAGACCGAAGGTGTAGTTGCCGTTGCCATCGAACTACTTGCCGCTGAGGCCACGGAAGTCGCGGATACGCGGCAGGGCCAGCGTGACCAGACGGTCCAGGAATTCCCACATGCGGTCCCCACGCAGAGTTGCGTGTGCACCGATCGGCATGCCTTCGCGCAGCTTGAACTGTGCGATCGACTTGCGGGCCTTGGTTACCTGCGGCTTCTGGCCGGTGATCAGGGTCAGATCGCGGACAGCGCCGTCGATCAGCTTGGAGTCCTTGGCGGCATCTCCAACACCCATGTTCACAACGACCTTCACCAGGCGGGGAACCTGGTTGACGTTCTGGTACTTGAATTCCTCAGTCAGCGTGTTCTTGATGGAATCGGCGTACTTGGTCTTCAGACGAGGAACGATCTTGCTTGCCGGAGTCTCGAGAGTCTCAGTCATTAGATGTCCTTCCCTGAGCTCTTGGCCACGCGGACGCGCACTTCACGCTTCACGCCATCGCGCTCAACGGTCTCGGTGCGGAAACCGACGCGGGTGGGCTTCTTGGTGGACGGGTCAACCAGAGCCACGTTGGAGATGTGGATCGAAGCCTCGACGACCTCGATGCCACCGGTCTTGGTGCCGCGCTGCGACTGACCGACCTTGGTGTGCTTGGTTACGCGGTTAATGCCTTCAACCAACACGCGGTTGGTCTCCGGGTACACGCGCAGAACCTTGCCCTGCTTACCCTTGTCGCCGCCGCGCTCAGCCTTGGCGCCAGTGATGACCTGAACGAGGTCACCCTTTTTGATCTTAGCCATGGACTAGAGCACCTCCGGAGCCAGAGAAACGATCTTCATGAACTTCTTGTCGCGAAGTTCACGACCAACCGGTCCGAAGATACGGGTACCGCGGGGGTCACCGTCGTTCTTCAGGATGACGGCTGCGTTCTCGTCAAACTTGATGTAGGAACCATCCGCACGGCGGCGTTCCTTCTTGGTACGGACGATGACAGCCTTGACGACGTCGCCCTTCTTTACGTTGCCGCCCGGAATTGCGTCCTTGACGGTAGCGACGATTACGTCGCCAATGCCTGCGTAGCGA
>NZ_CAKKMM010000503.1:0-3387 GCF_918698205.1 Microbacterium sp. Bi128
ACGGACGCCGAGCTCCGTGAAGAAACTGACCGGCTGCGCGAACGCCACCAGGCCGGCGAGAAGCTCGACGATCTGCTGCCCGAAGCGTTCGCGGCCGTACGCGAGGCATCGTCCCGTACCCTCGGCATGCGCCAATTCGATGTCCAGCTCATGGGCGGCGCCGCCCTGCACCTGGGCAACATCGCGGAAATGAAGACCGGTGAAGGCAAGACCCTGGTGGCCACCGCTCCGGCCTACCTCAACGCCCTCACCGGCAAGGGCGTCCACGTCGTCACCGTGAACGACTACCTCGCCGAATACCAGTCAGACCTCATGGGCCGCGTCTACCGCTTCCTCGGCCTCACCAGCGGCTGCATCCTCTCCAACCAGGACCCTGCGCTGCGCCGCGAACAGTACGCCGCGGACATCACGTACGGAACGAACAACGAATTCGGCTTCGACTACCTGCGCGACAACATGGCGTGGGACAGCTCGGAACTGGTCCAGCGCGGCCACCATTTCGCCATCGTCGACGAAGTGGACTCGATCCTCATCGACGAGGCACGCACCCCGCTCATCATCTCCGGCCCGGCCCAGGGGGACACCAACCGCTGGTACAGCGAATTCGCCAAGGTGGTCACACGCCTGCAGGCCGAGACCGACTACGAGGTCGATGAGAAGAAGCGTACCGTCGGTGTCCTCGAGGCCGGCATTGAAAAGGTCGAGGACTACCTCGGCATCCACAACCTCTACGAGTCCGCCAACACGCCCCTGATCGGCTTCCTGAACAACGCCATCAAGGCCAAGGAGCTGTTCAAGCGCGACAAGGACTACGTCATCCTCGCCGGCGAGGTGCTGATCGTCGATGAGCACACAGGCCGCATTCTCGCCGGCCGCCGCTACAACGAAGGCATGCACCAGGCCATCGAAGCCAAGGAAGGCGTCGAGATCAAGGCCGAGAACCAGACGCTCGCCACCGTGACGCTGCAGAACTACTTCCGCATGTACGACAAGCTCGCGGGCATGACCGGCACGGCCGAGACCGAGGCCGCCGAGTTCATGAGCACCTACAAGCTCGGCGTCGTTGCCATCCCGACCAACCGCGACATGACACGGATCGACCAGGCCGACCTTGTCTACAAGAACGAGACCGTCAAATTCGACGCAGTCGTCAAGGACATCGCCGAACGCCACGAAAACGGCCAGCCTGTCCTCGTCGGCACCACCAGCGTCGAGAAGAGCGAATACCTCTCCCGGCTGCTGGCCAAGGAAGGCGTCCGGCACGAGGTCCTGAACGCCAAGAACCATGCCCGTGAAGCGTCCATCGTGGCCCAGGCCGGCCGCAAGGCCGCCGTCACAGTCGCGACCAACATGGCCGGCCGCGGTACCGACATCATGCTCGGCGGCAACGCGGAATTCACCGCCGTCGCCGAAATGGCCAAGCGCGGCCTGGACCCGGAGGAGAACTCCGAGGAATACGAGGCCGCGTGGCCCGAGGTGTTCGAATCCGCCAAGCAGTCCGTCAAGGACGAACACGAGGAAGTCCTGAACCTGGGCGGACTCTACGTGCTCGGCACCGAAAGGCACGAGTCCCGCCGCATCGACAACCAGCTCCGCGGCCGTTCCGGACGCCAGGGCGACCCCGGCGAGTCCCGGTTCTACCTCTCGCTGACCGATGATCTGATGCGCCTGTTCAACTCCGGCGCAGCCGAACGGCTCATGAACAGCTCGGTGCCCGACGACGTCGCACTCGAATCCAAGCTCGTCTCGCGCGCCATCGCCTCGGCCCAGGGCCAGGTGGAAGGCCGCAACGCCGAACAGCGCAAGAACGTGCTGAAGTACGACGACGTCCTGAACCGCCAGCGCGAGGCAATCTACGGCGACCGGCGCCGCATCCTCGAAGGCGATGACCTCCACGAGAAGGTCCAGTACTTCCTGGAAGACACCATCAACGCCTTCATCGACGAAGCTACAGCCGAGGGCACCGGCGACGACTGGGACTTCAACCTCCTGTGGTCCAACCTCAAGACCCTGTACCCCGTGAGCTTCACCCCTCGCGACGTCATTGACGAGGCCGGCGGCAAGTCCCGGATCACGACCGAGTTCCTCCGGGAAGAGATCCTTTCCGATGCCCGTCTGGTCTACCAGGCCAGGGAGCAGGCGATTGGCTCCGAGAGCATGCGCGAACTGGAGCGCCGGGTGGTCCTTTCCGTCATCGGGCGCAAGTGGCAGGAACACCTCTACGAGATGGACTATCTCAAGGAGGGCATCGGGCTGCGCGCCATGGCCCAGCGTGACCCCCTGGTGGAGTACCAGCGCGAGGGCTTCATCATGTTCCAGGCCATGATGGAGGCCATCCGCGAAGAGAGCGTCGGCTTCCTGTTCAACCTCGACGTCGAAGTGACGCCGGCCGAAGACGTTGTGGTGGCGGACGCCGAGGGCCAGCACACCGAACACCACGAGCCGCAGATCCATGCCGCCGGGCTCGAAGCCCCGGAGAAACCCGCGCAGCTGCAGTACACCGCCCCTGGCGAGGACGGTGCCGCCCAGACCCGGATCGAGGCGAAGGTCTCCGGACGTTCGGGAAACCCGGCCAAGGCCGCGGCGCAGGACATCGGCCGCCGCGCTGCGAAGAAGAAGCGGCGCTAGGCACGACGCAAACACGGAAGGACCGGAGCATTTGCTCCGGTCCTTCCGTGTTTGCGCCTCCTTTCCCTCACATGCCGGGCATTCCCTTGCAGACCGGGCCCGGTTCCGCAGGTTCGTGCCCGTCGCTGCCCTCGGCGGCGACTGGCTTCTGCCGGTTCTCTGCCTGTCTGTTGCCGGCTTTCTGCCTGTTTTCTGCGGACTCTCTGCCTGTTTTGTGCCTCCGGCCCTGCCGTTCAGCCGATCTCCAGCACTGTGACGCGCCAGGCCGCCGTGCCGCGCTCCAGCCGCAGCGCGACCGCGCGAACCCGTGATTCCTCGACCACCACGGCGCTGGCCTCGTAGACGTCATCCGACACTCGGCAGGCCCGGACGGACCTGACGGACGGGTTGCGGTGCAGCCTGCCCGCCGTCGGCGAGCTGCCGGAGGCAACCCGGCGGGTCAATGCGGCTCGGTGCTGCAGGGCCGCCAGACAGCGCGGGTCCAGGCGCCGGGAGAGCTGCTGTGCGGGCCGCGTCCCGGCCAGCACCTCGATCGCCGCCTGCACGGTGCTCCGGGAAATCGCACAAATCTCTCGGGCCTCGTCAACAACGCGCAGCGGCGGCGGGGCCGCAGTGGCGTGGTTGGCCGGTGGTGTAGCCGTGCCGGACACAACCCTGAGAGCGGGGGCATGCGGGACGGGGGTCGCCGCGGCTGAGCGGATCCCGGTGACTGCGTTCATGACGGTTCCTTTGCTGATGGCTGGTGCGGGTGGCTTGCGG
>NZ_CAKKMM010000504.1:0-3375 GCF_918698205.1 Microbacterium sp. Bi128
GTTCAACCCCGTCGGCCGCTGCGACCACCTCGAGACCGCCTCGTTGCTGGTCGCCGCCGGGCACCTCGCCCCCGAAGACGCCGTCGAAGCCGTCACCACCGGTGCCCGCGACGTGATGAACCTGCCCCTCGCCGGCCCGATCCCCGGCGCCCGCGCCGACCTCGTCGCCGTCCGCGCCGACTCGCTCGGTGAGGCCGTCGCTTTCGCCTCCGCCGACCGCGTCGTCCTCCACCGCGGACGCGTCGTCGCCCGCACCACCGTCTCCACCCGCATCGCCGCTCCCACCGCCACACCCGCACCGACCGCCGACGCATCCGCACCGGCACTCCCGACCCTCGTCTCGACCGGAAAGTGAGCGTTCCGTGACCCTCGCCTCCCCCTCCCCGGCAGCCACGCTCGCGGGCCCCTCCGCGCCGCTGCTGGATTTCCGGAACGTCGCCATGACGTTCCCCAACGGCACCACCGCCCTCTCCGGAGTCGACCTCGTCGTCCAGCGCGGCGAGTTCGTCAGCGTCGTCGGCCCCTCGGGCTGCGGAAAGTCGACCCTGCTGCGCATCGCCTCCGGCCTCGAGTCGGCCAGCGAAGGCACGGCGACGGTCAACACGGACCGCATCGGCTACGTCTTCCAGGACGCCACGCTCCTGCCCTGGCGCGACGTGCAGTCGAACGTCGAGCTGCTCGCCGAGCTGAACTGGCAGCCCAAGCGGGTGCGCACGCCCAAGGCGCAGTGGGCCATCGACCTCGTGGGCCTGAAGGGCTTCGAGAAGCACCTGCCCAAGCAGATGTCGGGCGGCATGAAGATGCGCGCGTCACTCGCCCGCTCGCTGACGCTCGACCCCGAACTGTTCCTCTTCGACGAACCGTTCGGTGCGCTCGACGAGATCACGCGCGAACGCCTGAACGACGAGCTGCTGAAGATCTTCGTCGCGCAGAAGTTCGGCGGCCTCTTCATCACCCACTCGGTGTCCGAAGCGGTCTACCTCTCCACCAAGGTCGTCGTGATGTCGGGTCGCCCCGGTCACCTCGTCGACACCTTCGAGGTCCCCTTCGACATGCCTCGCGACCCCGAGATCCGCTACACGGGCGAGTTCGCCAAGCTCGTCGGCGAGGTCTCCCACGCCCTCCGGGAAGGACACTCATGAGCACCACCTCTGCAGAGCCGGTCGTCTCCGAGACGTCCGAGCCCACGGCATCCACCCCCATCCCGCCCATCGACGCGGCCCCGAAGGCTCCGCCCCGCGGTCGCGGCCCCGTCGCCCGCGCGCTGCTGCTCGCGGGACCGCCGCTCGGCGTCCTGGCCGTCCTCGTGGGCGCCTGGTACGTCGTCTCGGGCGTCCTCACGGCGACCGGCAAGGGCTTCCTCCTGCCGATGCCGCACGAGATGTTCACGAAGGGCTTCTTCGACCCGCAGGTCAGCGTCGACATCTGGACCGCGCTGTTCCGCACCACGGGCGTCGCCCTCACGGGCCTCGCGATCGCCATGGTCATCGGCGTCGGCTGCGCCATCGCGATGTCGCTGGCGCGCTGGGTCGAGCGCAGCACCTACGCCTACGCGGTGATCCTGCAGTGCATCCCGATCCTGGCGCTCGTGCCCCTCGTGGGTTTCTGGTTCGGCTATGAGTTCCTCGCCCGCGTCATCGTGTGCGTCCTGATCGCGCTGTTCCCCATGGTCTCGAACACCCTGTTCGGTCTGCAGTCGGTCGACAAGTCGCAGCGGGAGCTCTTCCGCCTGCAGAAGGCCAACAAGTGGACGGTCCTGACCAAGCTCACCCTCCCCGCCGCGCTCCCCTCGATCTTCGTCGGCATGCGCACCTCGGCCGGACTCTCGGTCATCGGCGCGATCGTCGGCGACTACTTCTTCCGCCGCGGTGAGCCGGGCATCGGCTCGCTCATCTCCAACTACCAGTCGCGTCTGCAGAGCGCCGAGCTGTTCGCCTCGATCCTCGCGGCGTGCCTCCTCGGCGTGGCGATCTTCGCCTTCTTCGGCTGGCTGTCCAAGGTCGCCGTCGGCCGCTGGTACGAAGCCGCCCGCTGACGCCGGCCCCGCTCCCTCACCCCGCTCCACACCCAGACACCGGATGCCACGGCATCGCGCCCTCGGGCGTGCCCGCGGCCGTGGCATCCGACCCCTTCTGCACCACCTCCGCACCCGAGAGCTCCACCCGTCACAGAAAGCGAAACAGCATGAAGCGCAGCACCCTCGTTCGCGGCACCGCCGTCACCGGCGCGTTCGCGATGGCCCTCACGCTCACCTCGTGCGCCGGCAGCGCCGCGGAATCGGCGCCGAGCAGCTCCGACCTCACCATCGGCGCGGTCGACCTGTCGGCCGACTGCCCCGCGACGATCGTCGTCCAGACCGACTGGAACCCGGAGGCCGAGCACGGCCACCTGTACGAGATGATCAAGGACGACTACACGATCGACGCCAACACCAAGGCGGTCACCGGCCCGCTCATGGCCGACGGCGAGTACACCGGCGTGAACCTCGAGATCCGCGCCGGCGGTCCCGCGATCGGCTTCCAGACCGTCTCGGCCCAGATGTACCAGGACGACAAGATCACCCTCGGCTACGTCAGCACCGACGAGGCGATCCAGCTCTCGGGCACCACCCCCACCAAGGCCGTCATGGCGCCGCTCGACATCAGCCCGACCATGGTGATGTGGGACCCGGCGACCTACCCCGACGTCCAGACCATCCAGGACGTCAAGCCCGCCCTCGAGGGCAACGGCGGCGTGTGGCGCTACTTCGACGGCTCGGCCTACATCGAGTACCTCAAGAGCGCCGGACTCGCGAGCCCCGCGATCCTCGACGGCTCGTACGACGGCACCCCGTCCAACTTCGTCGCCGCCGGCGGCAAGGACATGCAGCAGGGCTTCGCCTCGGCGGAGCCGTTCGTCTACCAGAACGAGGTCTCGGCCTGGGGCAAGCCCGTGAAGTTCGCCCTCATCCACGACTCGGGATGGCAGACCTACCAGTCGTCGATGTCGGTGAAGGCCGCGGACTTCGACACGCTGAGCCCCTGCCTCACCAAGCTCGTCCCCGTCCTGCAGAAGGCCGGCGTCGCGTACTACGAGGACCCCAAGGCGACGAACGACCTCATCCTGAAGCTCGTCGAGGAGTACGACACGGGCTGGACCTACACGCAGGGCGTGGCGGACTACTCGGTCAAGACGCAGGTCGACCTCGGCCTCGTCGGCGACGGACCCGACTCCACCTACGGCAACTTCGACGACGCCCGCTTCGAGGACTTCTTCACCAAGGCCAGCAAGGTCTACACCGACCTCGGCACCCCGCCGGCGGCCGGGTACACCCCCGCCGACCTGTACACGAACGAGTTCATCGACACCTCGATCTCGTTCTGACCGTGACGGCCC
>NZ_CAKKMM010000505.1:0-3371 GCF_918698205.1 Microbacterium sp. Bi128
GTTCGGCGATGTCGTCAGGGTTCACGAACACCACATGGCGGCCCTTCTTGATGCCACGGTAGCGGTCGTTGTGCGAGTAGATGGTGGTGTTGAACTGGTCGTGGGAGCGCATGCTCTGCAGGATCAGGGTTCCCTCCGGCCGTTCGACAAGTTCAAGATCGTTGGCGGTCAGCACGGCCTTGCCGGTGGGCGTGGGGAAAGTGCGGGAGTCGCGGGGACCGTGGGCGAGGACAAACCCGCCTTCCTGCCGGATCCGCTGGTTGTAGTCCTTGCAGCCGCCCACCACGCGCGAAATATGGTCCCGGATGAGGTCGTAGTTCTTCTCATAGCCGTCCCAGTCGGCCCTGATCTTGTCGCCCACCAGGAGTTTGCCCAGCCGGCTCACGATGGCCGGCTCCGAGAGCAGGTGGTGGGACACCGGCTCGACGCTGCCCCAGGACGGGTGCACGGCGCAGACGGTGTCCTCCACCGACACGAACTGGGGACCGGATTCCTGGATATCGATCTCGGTCCGGCCCATCGTGGGGAGGATCAGGGCCTCGCGGCCCGTCACAGTGTGCGAGCGGTTCAGCTTGGTCGAGATCTGGACCGTCATCTCCGTGTTTTGCATGGCAGCCTCGGCGGCGTTCGTGTCCGAGATGGCACCCACCAGGTTGCCGCCCAGGGCGACGAATACCTTGATCTCGCCCGCGCGCATCTTGTTGATGGTCTCGACGGCGTCCGCGCCGTGTTCGCGGGGCGGCTCGAAGTCGAACTCCTCGCCGAGGGCCTCCATGAAGGACTGCGGCATTTGCTCCCAGATGCCCATGGTCCGGTCGCCCTGCACATTGCTGTGCCCGCGGATGGGGGAGGCGCCGGCGCCTGGCTTGCCGATATTGCCGCGCAGCAGCAGGAGGTTGATGATCTCCTTGATGGTGGCAACACCCTTCTTCTGCTGCGTGATGCCCATGGCCCAGGTGATGATGACTTTCTCGGCCTTGAGGTAGCGGGCGGCCAGCTCATCGATGTCCTCGCTGCGCAGGCCCGTGGCCTCAAGCACTGTGCCTTCATCCAGCCCGGCGAGGTGTTCCTTGAGCTCCTCGAGCCCCTCGCAGTGTTCGGCCAGGAAGGCGTGGTCCAGGACCGTCCCGGGGTTCTTGGCCTCGGCGTCGAGCACGCGCTTGGACACGGCCTGCAGCAGCGCCATGTCCCCGCCGATCCGGATCTGGAGGAACTGGTCCGCGATCTGGACGCCGTGACCGACGACCCCGTTGACCTGCTGCGGGTTCTTGTACCGGCGCAGGCCCGCTTCGGGGAGGGGGTTGACGGCCACGATCTCACCGCCGTTGCGCGTGCACGCCTCGAGTTCGGTCATCATCCGGGGGTGGTTGGTGCCGGGGTTCTGGCCCATGATGATGATCAGGTCGGCTTTGGCGTAGTCGTCGAAGCTGACCGTCGCCTTGCCGATGCCGATGGTCTGGCCCATGGCCCAGCCGGAGGATTCGTGGCACATATTGGAGCAGTCCGGCAGGTTGTTGGTGCCGTAGCCGCGGACCATGAGCTGGTAGAGGAAGGCAGCCTCGTTCGAGGTCCGGCCGCTCGTATAAAACGCCGCCTGGTCGGGGGAGTCCAGACCCTTGAGCTTGCCGGCCACGAGCCGGAGCGCCTCGTCCCAGCTGACCGCCTTGTAGTGGTCCTCGCCGGCGGCCTTGTACACCGGTTCGGTCAGGCGGCCCTGCATGCCAAGCCAGTACTCGGTCTGGCTGCGCAGGTCGCTGACGGCATTCTCGGCCCAGAAAGTTTCGGGAACCACCACCGGGGTCGCTTCCCAGGTGACCGCCTTGGCCCCGTTCTCGCAGAACTCGAATGCCTTGCGGTGGTGGGGATCCGGCCACGCGCAGCTCGGACAGTCGAAGCCGTCCTTCTGGTTCATCGCCATGACGGTCTTGCGGGTCCGGTTCAGCCCCATCTGTTCGATGGCTGGCTTCATGGAGTGGTACACGCCCGGGACGCCGGCGGCCCAGCTTTTCGGCCCGTCTCCGACGACGAGATCCTTTTCGGACGGTTCCTCGATGTGAGGAGTCTTGCGAGTCACGTGAACTTCCCTTCTGCAACCACCACCCGGATGGGGCGGCGTGCTGATCTGCCACTCTGCACCTTACCGTCAGGCCTATCAGCTTGATCGGAGCGCCGCAAGCAATTGACCGGCCGGTGCCCGTAGGCAAGTCCTCCTTACCAAGTAGCGCTCACGCTCATTTACAGGTACCAGCTACTCGTGTTGCCGAGAAAGAAGCCGTGTGTTGTTGGGGTGGAAGGTCTCAGTGGGGGAAAACCAACGGATTCCAGGGTCACGGCCCTGCGGCATGCGGGTTATTCATTTGCGTTCGGCCGCCTCCTGGCGGAGCCGAAGAGATCTGTCCTGCGATGAATTTGCTCAATAAGAAGCCGAACAATTTTGTGAACATGGGGGCAGTGCGATGGAAAAGATTTGGGCCGACCGACTACTTGGCAGAGAGTCGATGCACGTTTACGGGTCTGCTGCGAAAGCTTTGATCCAAGGCAGAACCATCCTCGTGACGGGCGCCGGGGGTTCCATCGGCTCAGAGATCGTGCGCCAGATGCATACGCTGGAAGCTGGCAAGGTCTTCTGCATCGACGACGACGAGTTCGCCCTTTATAACCTGCAAATGGATCTGGAAGGCCTGGCGCTGCTGGACGACGACGTGTACCGGCTGGCCGACATCCGGGACGAACAGCTCATGCGGCGCATCATGCAGGAGGTCCACCCGGATGTCGTCTTTCATGCCGCAGCCCACAAGCACCTGCCGCTTCTCGAGCGGGCACCTGAGGCAGCAGTCAAGACCAACGTCTTTGGAACCCAGTCCGTAGTCCGAGCAGCAATTGCTGCAGGTGTCAGCAGGGTTGTCAACATCAGCACAGACAAGGCGGCCAATCCGACATCGGCATTGGGATGGTCCAAGAGGCTCGCCGAGCACGTGGCCGGCAAGTATGCCGGCACCTCAGAGACCAAACTGGCAAGTGTCCGGTTTGGAAATGTTCTTGGCAGCCGAGGCTCCTTCCTGCCCACGCTGATGACTCAGATTGAGAGGGGACAGCCGATCCGGATCACCGATCCCGGTGTCGCACGCTACTTCATGACCATCCCCGAAGCAGCCGGCCTGGTGATCGAAGCCGCTTGCCTCGGTTCCGGCGGGGAAACGTACGTGCTGGACATGGGCGCCCCTGTGCGGATCGAGTCGCTGCTGCGCCGGTACGTCGAAATGGTTGACTGCCCGATGCCTGCAGTTGAGTACACCGGCCTGCGTCCCGGCGAAAAGATGTCCGAGGAACTTTTCGACATGCGCGAAACCCACTACGCCACGCCTCATCCG
>NZ_CAKKMM010000506.1:0-3364 GCF_918698205.1 Microbacterium sp. Bi128
CGTCATCCGCCATGCGGCCGAGGGTGCCACCGTCTGGGTGCAGGACTACCAGCTCCAACTGGTTCCCAAGCTGCTCCGGGAGGCCCGGCCGGATCTGAAGATCGGGTTCTTCAACCACATCCCCTTCCCGCCGCCGGAGATCTTTGCCCAGCTCCCGTGGCGCCGTGCGATCATCGACGGCCTGCTGGGCGCGGACCTGGTGGGCTTCCAGCGCAGCAGCGATGCCGGAAACTTCATGCGCTCCGCACGGCGCTTCCTTGGCGCGAGCGTCAAGCAGCAGCAGGTCCATGTCAGGGGCGCCGATGGCGAGACCACCCACATCGCGAGGGCCCAGGCGTTCCCGATCTCCATTGACGTCAAGCAGATCAGCGAGCTGGCGAAGAAGCCGGAGGTAATCGAGCGGGCGCAGCAGATCCGCCGGGACCTCGGGAACCCCAAGACCATCCTGCTCGGCGTCGACCGGCTCGACTACACCAAGGGCATCCGGCACCGGCTCAAGGCGTACGAGGAACTGCTGCAGGACGCCAAGGTCACCGTCGAGGACGCGACCCTGATCCAGGTGGCCAGCCCCAGCCGTGAGCGTGTGGAGCAGTACCGCCTGCTACGCGAGGAGGTCGAGGGCACAGTGGGCCACATCAACGGCACCTTCGACACCATGGAGAGCACGGCCGTCCGCTACCTGCACCACAGCTACCCCATCGAAGAGATGGTGTCCCTGTACCTGGCCGCGGACGTCATGCTGGTCACCGCCCTGCGCGACGGCATGAACCTCGTCGCCAAGGAATACGTCACGGCCCGGACAAACAACGACGGCGCGCTGGTACTGAGTGAGTTCGCCGGCGCCGCCGACCAGCTCAAGCAGGCCCTGCTGATGAACATTGACGGCCTCAAGGACACGATCATGAGGGCCGTCAACATGCAGCCGGCCGAGGCATCACGCCGCATGCGGGCCATGCGCAAGCAGATTCTGGACCACGACGTCGACCTCTGGTCCTCCGACTTCCTGAAAGCCCTCGCCGAAAAGGTTGTACGCGATGACTCCTGACGCCGCCGGAACCCACGACTCAGAGACCAACACTCCAAACCCGGCCCCACTCTCGCTCTCCCCTGAGCTGCTGGCAGCCGTGCGCCGCGTCGCCGGCACCGGGCACCTGCTCGTGGCGATGGACTTCGACGGCACCATGTCACCGCTCGTGGATCATGCGGCCGACGCCCGTGCGCTCCCGCGCTCCGCCGCCGCCTTCGCGGCGCTGGCGGAACTTCCCCGGACGACGACGGCGCTCATCTCCGGCCGGGCGCTGGACAGCCTGCGGGCCGTCGCCTCCCCGCCGGAGGAGACGCTGCTGATCGGCAGCCACGGCGCAGAGGTCTGGATGGGGCCCGGCTCCTCGGAGCTCATGCTCGACGACGCCCAACGCGAACTCCTGGCCGAAGTCCGCCAGGAGCTTGAGGGAATCGTGGAACAGGCCCCGGGGACCCTTTTGGAAGACAAGCCGGCCGGCGTCGTCCTGCACACGAGGCTCGCGGCGGACGACGTCGCCGAGGACGCCGTCGCTGCGGCGCGGGCGGTCCTGCAGGACCGCAGCGGCGTCTTCCTCAAGTCGGGCAACCGCGTCCTGGAGACCTCCGTCGTGAACGCCTCCAAGGGCGAGGGCATTGCCTTCCTGCGGCAGGCTGCCGGAGCCACGGCTGTGGCTTTCGCCGGAGACGACACCACCGACGAGGACGCCCTGGCCAGCCTCGTCCCGGGCGATCTCGGGGTAAAGGTGGGGCTCGATTTCACCCAGGCCGAGTTCCGGGTGGAGGCGCCGGTGCACATCTGCGAACTGCTGGAGGCCCTCCTGCGGGAGCGGAAGAAGGCCCTCGGCTCCGGGAGCTAACCCGGGCCTACGGAGCGGTCAACCGGGCGTCGGTCACGACTCAGGTTCGTAGCCGATCAACCAGTGCAGTCCGTGACGGTCGAGGACCTGGCCATCTGTTGCGCCCCAGGGCTTCGGGGCAAGGGGGTCGATCACCCGGCCGTCAACGGCGAGCTTGTCGAACCACTCGTGGAGAACTGCCGGTTCGGCGGTCCCCAGCAGCGAGAGCATGAGGCCTTCGAACCGGACGCTTTTCTCCCCCGCGGCCGCATCCGACCCCGCCAAAGCGACTGCGCCGTTCAGCTGTCCGTGGGCAATGGCATCCGGCGGGCCATCGCTGCGGTTGAACTCCTCGTAGGTGAACAAGGCAAGCTCTCCGCCGAAGACGTCGGCGTAGAAGCCAAGTGCTTCACGCGCCGTGCCGGGGAAACTGACATAGATCTGCAGTGCCGTCATGCGCACAGCATACATACCCACTTCTGGCGCCATGTGACCGACCCCACGTGTGACATCCGTAACTTTTTAACCCATTTGGCATATATCTGACATACTCTGTTTGTGATGTGGCGCACAACTACCGTGCGGCGTCACTGGGTACTCCTCGGCTTCGGCCGAGGAGTATGCGTATGAAATCCCACAATTGAATTAACAACTGCATAAAACGACCATTCACTACGGATCGTCCGGCACGTACCTGCCGGTGAAGGGATTGATAACTGTGGCTACAGTTACTTTTGATAACGCAACACGTCTGTACCCGGGCACCGAGAAGCCCGCTGTTGACAAGCTCAACATTGATATCGCCGATGGCGAATTCCTGGTCCTCGTTGGACCCTCCGGCTGCGGAAAGTCGACCTCCCTGCGCATGCTTGCAGGTCTCGAGGACGTCAACTCCGGCCGCATCCTCATCGGCGACCGCGACGTCACGGACGTCCCGCCGAAGGATCGCGACATCGCCATGGTGTTCCAGAACTATGCCCTGTACCCGCACATGACCGTGGCGGACAACATGGGCTTCGCACTGAAGATCGCCGGCGTCAGCAAGGAAGAGCGCGCCGAGCGCGTTCGTGAGGCCGCCAAGCTGCTTGACCTCGAACCGTATCTGGACCGCAAGCCGAAGGCCCTCTCCGGCGGCCAGCGTCAGCGCGTTGCCATGGGCCGCGCCATTGTGCGTAACCCGCAGGTCTTCCTCATGGATGAGCCGCTGTCCAACCTTGATGCCAAGCTGCGCGTGCAGACCCGCACCCAGATCGCGTCCCTGACCCGCCGCCTCGGCGTCACCACGGTCTACGTGACCCACGACCAGGTCGAGGCCATGACCATGGGTGACCGCGTCGCCGTGCTGAAGGACGGCCTGCTGATGCAGGTCGACACCCCGCGCAACCTGTACGACAAGCCCAAGAACGTCTTCGTGGCCGGCTTCATCGGCTCCCCCGCCATGAACCTGCTCGAACTCCCCGTTGTCGACGGCGGCGTGCAGTTCGGCGGAACCGTTTACCCGGTAC
>NZ_CAKKMM010000507.1:0-3361 GCF_918698205.1 Microbacterium sp. Bi128
TGCACGAGGTGCGGCGGGCGAACCCGCGCCCCCAGTCTACCCGGCGCCTCGGCCGGGGGCCCGGGTCGCGCCCGGCGTCAGGAGACGAGCGCCGCGATCGCCGCGATGAGCGAGGCCAGCGCCAGCACCAGGGCGATCGCGATGAGCACCGTGTGCACGATGAGGAACGGTGTCGGCTTGCCCGCGGCATCCCGTGCCCGCGGGTCCTTCGCGATGCGCGGGTAGAACCGGGGCCACACGATCGCGTTGAACGCGGCGTTGACGAACAGCAGGACGATCAGGAGCGGTTCCACCCCTCGAGCCTACGCGCGGCTCACGACGCGCACCTGATGCAGCGGCGCGCGGTGGGGCGGGCCTCCAGCCGCGCGTCCGCGATCGGGCGCCCGCACACCTCGCACACGCCGAAGGTTCCGGATGCCACGCGGTCCCGCGCCGCACGGATCTCGTCCCGCTCCGCGCGCGCCGCGCGCGCCAGGGCGTCGACCTGCGCCCACTCCCCCGACAGGGTGGATCCCTCGGGGTCGTGCTCGTCGTCGGCGGTGGCATCCGCACGATCGTGCCGGAGGCTCTCGGCGTCGTCGGTCAGGTGGCCCAGGCGGCGTTCGACGGCGCGATCCAGCTCATCGAGCAGGGCGCGGGCACGGTCGGCATCCATCCTCCGACGGTACCGCGCACCCCCGACACCGGCGCGGGGGTGGATCGTGGGGACCGTACCCGACAGGATCGGCGCATGACAGCCCTCACCAAGCACTGGACCCCGCTGGCCGTAGCGTTCCTCGTGCTGTCGATCCTCGGTCTCGTCGGCACCTGGACCTTCAACATCCTGGCCGTGGTCCAGATGGCGGACTTCTTCGGCGACCTCGTCTCCAGCGGGCCGGCGGTGTCGTCGATCACGGTGGACCTGCTCGTCGTCGCGATCGCCGGGAGCATCTTCCTCCTCGTCGAGGGACGTCGCGTCGGCATGCGGCACGCCTGGCTCTACGTCGTGCTGTCGGGGCTGACGGCTTTCGCCTTCACGTTCCCGCTATTCCTGGCGATGCGGGAGCGGAAGCTGACGGCCCGGGCCCGCGCGACGGCGTGAACCCGGGCCGTGCCGATCAGCGGTTCAGACCGGCGCGCAGCCCGTCGACGAGCGGGGTGGTCGGGCGCCCGATGACGCGGGCCAGCGTGCCGTCGGTCTGCGAGAGCGCGCCTCGCGCGATCGCGTCGTCGATGCCGGCCACGAACGCCGCGGTTCCGGCATCCAGGCCCGCCTGCTGAAGCCCCGCCGTGAGGTCCTCGATCGAGATCGGCTGGTAGGCGACGTCGCGGCCCAGGATCGCACCGGCGGCAGCGGCCAGCTCGTCGTAAGTCCACGCGACATCTCCGCCGAGTTCGAGCGTCTGTCCCCGCAGGTCATCCGTGGTCAGCGCAACGGCGGCGGCCTCGGCGTAGTCCTTGCGGCTGGCACTCGCCACTCGAGCGTCACCCACGGCGGCGGCGATCACGCCGGTCTCGGCCGAACGCGAGACGGCGTCGAGGTAGTTCTCGGTGTACCAGTTGTTGCGGAGGATCGTGGCATCCACCCCCGCCTCGGCGATCGCGCGCTCGGTGGCCAGGTGATCGGCGCCGAGGGCGTAGTCGATCTCGTCGACGCGCGGCGCGCTGGTGTAGACGAGTCGCTCCACACCGGCCGCGCGGACGGCCTCGATGACGTTGCGGTGCCCTGACACGCGATCGGCGTCCGTGCCCGAGATGAGCAGCACACGCGCGACACCGTCGAGGCTCGCGGCGAGGGTGTCGGGGCGGGCGTAGTCGAACTCGACGACGCGGATGCCGCGCGCCGAGAGGTCGTCCGCCTTCGCGGGAGTGCGCACGCCGGCGACGATGTCGGATGCCGCGATGCCGCGCGCGAGGAGCGCGTCGACGACGAGGCGGCCGAGGTGTCCGTTGGCGGCGGTGACGAGGAGGGTCATGGGGTGTCCTTTCGATCGGTACGCCCGAGCCAACGCCCACCGTCTCCTCACATTCCGGAATGAAGGTACCCACTTTCCGGTTAGGTACTGACATGACGGTGAGTCTTTCGGAATTACGGGCCGACAACCCGGGAGTCTTCTCCGACGGGTGTCCCACCCGGACGGTGCTGGATCACGTCATGGGCAAATGGGGCGTGCTCGTGCTCGTGACGCTGTCCGACGGGACCCAGCGGTGGGGAGAGCTGCGACGCGGTATCTCGGGCATCAGCGAGAAGATGCTCGCCAGCACCCTGAAGACCCTGGAGGCCGACGGTCTCGTCCAACGGACGGCGTACCCCGAGGTGCCGCCGCGCGTCGAGTACGCGCTCACCGACCTCGGTCGCGACCTCATGGAGCGGATGCTGCCCCTCATGGCGTGGGTCGCCGACCACGCCGACGGCATGCTCCACCGATCCGCCTGACCGGCGTGGCGTCCTACGCTCGAGACATGCGACTCCCGCGCGAAACCCTGACGTTCCGCTCGCCACGTCGCGGGCCGTTCCTCCAGGTCGCCAAGTCGGCCGCGGCGATGGTCGCCGCCTGGATCGTCGCCGACCTGCTCGTGCCCGGACCGCCCCCGATCTTCGCCGCGATCGCTGCGGTCCTCGTGGTGCAACCCAGCATCAACCAGTCCTTCACCCGGGCCGTCGAGCGCAGCGTCGGCGTGATCGTGGGAGTGGTCATCGCCTCCGTGCTCGGGATCGTGCTGGGATCCCCGACCTGGGTCATCCTGCTGGCCGCGGGCGTCTCGCTCGTGGTGGCGTGGGTGCTGCGCATGTCCCCCGGGACCACGAACCAGGTCGCGATCAGTGCGGTCCTCGTGCTCGCGCTGGGAACGGCGACGCCGAACTATGCGCTGGACCGCGTTCTCGAGACGATCATCGGCGCCCTCATCGGCATCGTGATCAACACCGCCCTCGTCCCGCCGGTGCTCGTGCCGCCCGCCCGCGAGAAGATCGAGGTCCTCGGTCGCGAGCTCGCTGCGGCTCTCGAGCGCCTCGCCGACGCGCTCGAGACACCGCAGACCCGCGAGTCGTTGGAAGGTCTCCTGCTCGAGGCGCGGTTGCTCCGGCCTGTTCGGGATGCCGCGGCCGACGCGATCCGCGACGGCGCCGACTCACTGTCGCTGAACCCGCGCAGTTCCCGCCACCGCGCCGACCTCGCCGTCATGCAGGCCCGGCTCGACCGGTTCACCCCGGTCGTGACGCAGGCGGTCGGGATGACCCGCGCCGTCTACGACGGCTACACCTCGTCGATCGTCGAGGATCCGTCGGTGCGAGCGATCGCCGAGCAGCTCCACCGCGCCGCGCACGACGTGCGGCTGAGCTTCGGCCTGGACCCGCGCACCGAGCCTCAGCAGATGGAGC
>NZ_CAKKMM010000508.1:0-3359 GCF_918698205.1 Microbacterium sp. Bi128
GGCACCCGCCTCCGCCCCGGTCCAGCCGCTGCACGCCACCGTCGGCGCCTCCGGCTACGGCGGCTGGGGCCAGCAGCGTCCCTCTGCCGTACCGGCCGATTCGGGCTTCGACGTCGACCTTCCGGCCGTCGTGGAGCCGGACCTGTCCGGCCGGCACTCCGATGACCTGGATGTCCCGGACTTCCTGAAGTAAATAGTTCCGCTCCTGCATGGCACCGCCGTCCGGCGGTGCCATGCTGCTTTGCGGCGGGTTACGGTGGATTGTATGAACGCAGGTATTCCGGACATGTTGATGGCGGTGTTGTGATTGTTTTGCTGGCGGGCTGAAGTCCGGCCGGGCGTATGGGTGGCTTTCACCGACGCCGGAGCCGGGAACCTGGCACTGCATGTCGGTGATGACCCCGTGGCGGTGCGCCGCCGGCGCGCGGAGCTCGAAGCGGCCGCCGGGCTCGGCGGGCGCTCCTTCCGGTACATGAACCAGGTCCACGGCAGTGACGTCGCCACCATCGTTGGGTCCCCGGCCGCGGACTCCGCGGGTGAAGGTCCGGCCGCGCCCACGGCCGATGCCATGGTCTCCCTGACTGAGCCGCTGGCCGTCCTGGTGGCCGACTGCGTGCCGGTGGTGCTGGTCGGCGAGGATCCGGCCGGGGCGCCGGTGCTGGGCGTCGTCCACGCCGGACGGCCAGGCGTCGCCGCCGAGGTGGTGCCAGCCGCTGTGGCCCGCCTCCGGGAGCTCGGTGCGGACCGCATCAGCGCCTGGGTGGGCCCCTCGGTCTGCGGGCGCTGCTATGAAGTCCCCGGCAGCCTGCGCGCGGACGTTTCCGCGGCCGTGCCTGCCACCTGGTGCACCACCTCGACCGGCACCCCTGGTCTGGACCTGCCGGCCGGAGTGCGGAGCCAGCTGGAAGCTGCGGGCGTCGCGATCGAATACTCCGGGGGATGCACCCTCGAGGACGACACCCTCTTCTCCTACCGCCGCAACAGCCACACCGGCCGCTTCGCCGGGCTGGCGTGGACGGACGGCACCCACGGGACTGACGGCACTGACGGGACTGACGGGAAAAGGGAGTATGGCCATGACTGAACCGGCGCAGCGCCCGGACGCACACGCCGTCGAGCCCGTCGCGGCGCCGGGGGAGAACCATGAGAACCGAACGGACGCGCTGGAAGGCCCCCGTCTGGCCCAGCTGGAGGCGAACCTCGCGGCCGTCCGCCGCCGGATCGACGCCGCCGTGGCCGCCGCGGGCCGGCAGGCGGCGCCGCCGCGCCTGATCGTCGTCACCAAGTTCCATCCTGCGCTGGACGTCCGGCGGCTGGCGTCGCTGGGGGTCACCGACGTCGGGGAGAACCGGGACCAGGAGGCCGCGGAAAAGGCGGCGCAGCTTCAGGACCTTGGCCTGAGCTGGCACTTCATCGGTCAACTCCAAAGCAAGAAGGCCAAATCCGTGGTGAAGTACGCCGCGTCCGTGCACTCCGTGGACCGGGAAGCCGTCGCCTCGGCCCTGGCCAATGCGATGGCCGTCGAAGCCGACCGCACCGGCCGCCCGCCCCTGGACTGTTTCATCCAGGTCAGCCTGGCCGAGCAGGCCGGCGACGCAGCAGCGGCCCACCGCGGCGGCGCGGCGCCCGGCGAAGTCACCGCGCTGGCCGAACAGGTCGCCGGTGCCGGCGGACTGAGGCTCGCCGGCGTCATGGCCGTTGCCCCGCTCGGGGCGGACCCGGCGGCTGCCTTCGAAAAGCTGGCGGGATCTTCCGGGCGCCGGGCCGAACAATTTCCCTACGCCACGGGAATATCCGCCGGCATGAGCCAGGACCTCGAAGAGGCCGTCCGCTTCGGGGCGACACACCTGCGCATTGGCTCCGATATTCTCGGTCCGCGTCCGGCCCTGCGGTAAGTTCGACATATTGGAAGGTAATGGCGGGGATTCCAAGGCTGTCTAGTCACTAAGCGGCCCGCTTACGGACAAGATTAGGAGTCGACCATGGCTGGCGCTCTGCGCAAGACAATGATCTATCTTGGGCTCGCCGACGGCGACGAACACTACGAGTCTGAGCACCCCACACCGCACAAGGATGAGGACGAATCCATGGAGCAGGACCGCGAGGAACGACGTGCTCCGGCGCCCGTCCGCGAGGTCCCCCGGGAGGAGCCCCACGCCGCTGAAGAGGAATATCGCGCACCTGTGACACCCATCAAGCGTGCGGCATCGAGCCGCGAAGAGACCACCGGACTCCGGCAAATCACGACCATCCATCCGCGGTCGTACAACGACGCCAAGCTCATCGGCGAAAGCTTCCGCGACGGGATCCCCGTCATCATGAACGTCACCGACATGGGCGAGGCTGACGCCAAGCGCCTCGTGGACTTCTCCGCCGGTCTTGTTTTCGGCCTGCGCGGCAGCATCGAACGGGTGACGAACAAGGTCTTCCTGCTCTCGCCGTCGTACGTCGAAGTCATTGGCGACGACAAGAAGGTCAGCGAGACGCAGGCAAGTTTCTTCAACCAGAGCTAGGCCCGAATATTCGGTACTGATGCCAGGCGGGGACACCTGCCTGGCATCCGTGCGGAATTATCCGTGTTGAAATAGAAGTGACACTTTCCTTAGGACACTTCGGTATCCGGAATGAACATGGAGATATGAGTTAGCTCATGGGAATTGTTTTGGGGCTCGTCTATATCGTTCTGTTGCTTTTTTTCGTGGCATTGATCATCCGTCTGGTCTACGACTGGGTGCAGATGTTTGCCCGAAGCTGGCGGCCGCGCGGTTTGGCACTCGTGACCGCTCATGCTGTGTATTCGGTCACGGACAAGCCCCTCAAACTGCTCCGCCGGCTCATCCCGCCGCTGCGGTTGGGCGGAATGTCGCTGGACATAGGCTTCCTGCTGCTGTTCGTGGCCGTGAGCGTGGCGATGTGGATCGTCAAGGGCCTGGTGTACGCCCAGCCGATCGCGGCATAGGCCGCAGCCGCAGCCGGGCAGCGACCTGCCCGGCCCAGGCCCAAACCGAAAGTAAACTCCGGTTTGACACTGCGGTGTTGAATTAGAGGAACCAGACCATATTTAGGTACCGTAGTTTGACGGCCGGAAGGCCTACTGACTAACTAGACCAACGAGGTGACCAGATGGCTTTGACGCCAGAAGACGTTGTCAACAAGCGCTTTCAGCCGACCAAGTTCCGCGAAGGCTACGACCAGGACGAGGTTGACGACTTCCTGGACGAGATCGTCGTCGAACTTCGGCGCCTGAACCAGGAGAACGACGAGCTGCGCAAGAAGCTCGCCGAATCCGGCGCCGGCACGCCTGCCAGCTCCGCAGCCGCCGCACCCGTGGTGGAAAAGGTCCCGGCACCCGTCAAGGC
>NZ_CAKKMM010000509.1:0-3356 GCF_918698205.1 Microbacterium sp. Bi128
GTACGGTCTCGTGCGCTACGGGGTGGCCGCCGACCATCAGGGCACGAAGTCGGTGGCGCGGCAGTTCGACCGCCTCTTCACCGACGAGGGCGTGCGGTTCCACGGCGGTGTCACGGTCGGCGAGCACGTTTCGCTCGATGAGCTGCGCGCGGCGTTCGACGCCGTGGTGCTCGCCTCGGGGCTGTCGGCGGACGCGCGTCTGGCCGTGCCCGGCGCCGATCTCCCGGGAGTCGTGGGCGCCGGAGCGCTAACCCGGCTGTTCAACGGCCACCCGGACCACCACCGGGATGACGTGTCACTCGGTCGGCGGGTGGTCGTGGTCGGTCAGGGCAACGTCGCCCTCGATGTCGTCCGGCTGATCTCGCGGACGAGCGCGGACCTCGACGGCAGTGACGTCGACGACGCCGTGCACGAGCGCGTGGCCGGTGACGTGCGCGTCGTGCATGTCGTCGGACGTTCCGCACCGCAGAACGCGAAATTCGATCCTGTCATGGTGCGCGAGCTCGCCGGTCTCAGGGGAATCGGGCACACGGTGCACGGCACCGACCTCGCCGCCGTCCCCGAGGGCAAGGATGCGCGCGTCGACGCCGTCCGCGCGCTGGAGGCCGCGGCCGACGGGAGCGCGCGGGTGCAGGTGCACTGGTGGTTCGGTCTCGCTCCGGACGCGATCGAGGGGACGACGGCGGCGGAGACGGTGGTCTTCCGCGGCGCCTCCGGCGAGGTGCGCCTCGACGCCGATGCCGTGGTCACCGCCGTCGGTTTCTCCGCGGACGCCGCGACGCTCGTCGAGCCCGGCGCGCACCCCGACGGGCGGATCGAGCCCGGCCTCTATGTGGCGGGCTGGCTGCGGCGGGGGCCGCGCGGGACGATTCCCGACCAGCGCTCCGACTCGCGCGCCCTCGCTCGCGCGCTCGCGGACGATCTCGCCTCGGGCGCGATCGCCGCGGGAGCGGAGGGCGTCGACGCCCTCGATCTGCCCGCTCGCGTCGACTTCGACGGGTGGCGACGCATCGACGTGCGCGAGACGCTCAGCGCCGCGCCCGGCCGTGTCCGGGCGAAGCTGCGCACGCTCGATGACCTGCGTGCGGCCGCGACCGACCTGTCGATCATGCTCCCGACCGTCGACGCGGCCCGCACCGACGCGGGTGGGGGAGAGGGGTGCGGACCCGTCACGATCCTCTTCGGCACCGAGTCGGGCAACGCCGAGCTCGTCGCCGAGGACCTCGCACGCCACCTCGGCGACCGCGCCGACACGAGGGTCATCGACCTCGGCGACCTGGAGCCCGCCGACCTCGACTCCGAGCGCCTGCACCTGATCGTCTGCTCGACGTACGGTGACGGCGAACTCCCCACCAACGTCCGCGGGCTGCGGGAGCGGCTGCTGTCCGAGCGGCCGGAGCTCGCCGGCATCCGGTATGCGGTGTTCGGTCTCGGCGATCGCAGCTACAGCAAGACGTATTCGCGCGGCAGCGAGATGATCGACGAGGCGCTCGCCGCGTGCGGGGCGACGCGGGTCGGCGAGTACGGACGCCACGACGCCGGCGGGCCGCTGGATGCCGCCGAGGTCGCGCGCGAATGGGCCGACGGCGTGCTCGCCGAGCTCGCCGCCCGAGAACTGGTGACCCGCTGATCCGGGATCGGTCGGCCGGCGCGGATCAGTAGCTGGCGCGCTCGGGGTCGTCGCCCCCGGTCGACCAGCGGGCCGCGAGGGCCTCCGATCCGCGGGCGAGGAGCGCGACGTCGGCTCCGACGAGGACGAAGGACGCCCCGGCATCCAGGTACGCCTGTGCCGCGGCGGGGTCGAAGGCGTTCACGCCGACCGGCTTCCCGGCTGCGCGGACGGCCTCGAACGCGCGGAGCGCGGCGGCCACGACGTCGGGGTGCGTCTGCTGGCCGAGCAGACCCAGCGATGCCGCCAGGTCGCTCGGGCCGACGAAGACACCGTCGATGCCGTCCACCGCGGCGATCTCGCCCGCGGCGTCCACGCCGTCGAGTGTTTCGACCTGGACGAAGAGCGAGACGTGGTCATCGGCCCGGGCAAGGTAGTCGTCGACGCGGTTCCACCGGGCCGACCGGGCAAGCGCCGACCCCACGCCCCGGACGCCCCGCGGGGGGTAGCGCACCGCGGAGACGAGGTCGCGGGCCTGGGCGGCCGACGACACCATCGGCACGAGGATGTTCTGGGCGCCGAGGTCGAGCACCTGCTTCAGGGTCACCGCATCGCCGATGGGCACGCGCACCACCGGCGTCGCCGGGTAGGCGGCGATCGCCTGCAACTGCGTGAGAACGGAGGTGAGCCCGTTGGGCGAATGCTCCATGTCGACGAGGACCCAGTCGGTCCCGGAACCGGCGACGATCTCGGCGACCAGCGGGCTGCCCGAGCACACCCAGATCCCCGCGAGCGGGCGGGGTGATGCGGCCAAGCGCTGGCGGAAGGTCGGGCTCAGACGAAGCGGCATGCGATCGTTCCCATCGGTCCGTAGTCGCACAGCACGCTATCGCCCCGCGACACCCACATCGGCCGGGTGAAGGACCCGGCCAGGATGATCTCCCCCGCTTCGAGACGAGCACCGTGCTGCGCGAACTTGTTCGCGAGCCAGGCCACTCCCGTGGCGGGGTGGCCGAGCACGCCGGCCGCCACACCCGTCTCCTCGATCTCCCCGTTGCGCGAGAGCACGCCGGGCACCCAGCGGAGGTCGATCTCGTCGGGGCGCTTGTGCACGTCGCCGAGGACCATCGCCCCGTAGGCGGCGTTGTCGCTGATCGTGTCGACGATCGTGCGGCCCTCCAGCTCGATGTGCGAGTTCAGCACCTCGAGCGCCGGGACGGCGTAGTCGATCGCCGCGAGGGCGTCCTCGAGCATGCAGTCCGGCCCCTCGAGCGGTGCCTTGAGCACGAAGGCGAGTTCCACTTCGATGCGGACGTTCGAGAAGTGGTCGACCGGGATCTCGGCGCCCGAGCGGTACACCGTGTCGTCGAACATCACGCCGTAGTCCGGCTCGGTGATCCCCGTCGCCTGCTGCATCGCTTTCGAGGTGAGTCCGATCTTGCGCCCGACGAGGGTGCGGCCCGCGGCAATCTGCGTGTCGCGCCACATGCCTTGGATGGCATACGAGTCCTCGACCGTGGCATCCGGATACCGCGCGGTGATGCGCGGGATGACCGAGTGTGCGCGGTCGGCCTCTGCGAGCTCCCTCGCGATGTCGCCGATCTGTGCGTCGCTGAGCATCACGTCCCTTTCTGGTTCTGTCGCGTGAGGGGTCGAAAAGTGTCGCTTCAGGCCGTCTGCGGCGACAAATACTGACCCCTCACGCGCGTGAAGAGGGGGGTTAGAGCTGGTGGCCGAGCTTGAACTC
>NZ_CAKKMM010000510.1:0-3355 GCF_918698205.1 Microbacterium sp. Bi128
GATCTCGATCGCGAGGTCAACGGCACGGTCGCCGATGGCGTGCGCCGCGATCGACCAGCCGGCCGCATAGGCAGCCTCGATCTTTGCCCGGAGCGCCTCCGGTTCCGCCTGGAAGTAGCCGGTGTTGCCGGTGTTGTCCGTCCCGCCATGGCTGCAGTAGTCATGGCTGACCGCGGCCGTTTCGCCGAGCAGTGACCCGTCCAAGAACACCTTCGCCGGGCCCAGGGACAGGAAGTCGCCGCCGAAGCCACTGGTGATGCCCAGGTCCAGCCCGGCTGGCGTGGGACCCGGCGGGTGCTCTCCACCGAGCGGGTGAAGCACATCGAGGACGGGCATCAGCTGCGCCCGGGCGTGGAGCCTGCCCGCGGCTGCCGCCCGCTGGTAGGCGGCCAGCTCCACGGGGCTGTGGCCGATCCAGCCGCCGCCGATCCCGGCCTCGGTGAAGCTCGTGATGCCCTCCGCGGCGTAGTAGGTGGTAGCCCGGTCCAGTGCGGCTTCGATCGCCTCGGACGAGTACGGCAGGATGAGCTGCTGGATCAGCTGCTGCGCGGTTTCCTGGACCAGCCCGGTGGGGCGGCCGTCGGCGTCGCGGACAATAACGCCGCCGTCGGGGTCCGGAAACGACGCCGGTTCGGCGCCGGCCAGCCGGAGGGCGGCCGTGTTGACGACGGCCATGTGCCCGGAGTTGTGCCGCATGAACAGCGGCCGGTTTCCCGTGATCCGGTCCAAAACGGTGATGTCCGGGAACTGGCCGCCGTGCTGCTGCTGGCTGAAGCCGGTGGCCAGCAGCCAGTCCGGCGCCGGTCCGGTCCCAGGGTCCGTCTCTGGCCCTGCCTCAGGCTGCCCGCTGTCTGCCGCCATGCCGGCCTCCAGCAGGGCGTAGAGCTGGTGCAGGCCGCGCGCGGCGGAGACGTCCAGTTCGCCCAGGCCGAGCCCGAACCAGGTGGTGTGGCAGTGGGCGTCGATGAAGCCGGGGGTCACGGTGGCGCCGCCGAGGTCCAGGACTTCGGCCGCGTCCAGGCCGGCCAGGTCGTCGTCGAGGCCCACAATCCGGCCCTGCCAGACTCCCAGCGAGGTGGCATGCGGGCGGCGCCCATCCATGGTGATGATGTCCGCGTTGCGCAGCAGCAGATCGAGTTTCAAGGGTTACCTACGCGGTTCTTTAGCGGTGGGAGGTGGTGACTGACTTGATGCGGGTGTAGTCCTCCAGGCCAAAGACGGAGAGGTCCTTGCCGGTCCCGGAGTGCTTGAAACCGCCGTGCGGCGCCTCGGCGGGGATCACCTGGTGGCAGTTGATCCAGACGGCGCCGAAGTCCAGCTCATTGGAGACCCGCGTGACCACTCCGTGGTTGTTGGACCAGACGCTGGAGGCCAGCGCGTACTTGGTCCCGTTGGCCAGCTCCAAGGCTTCGGCCTCGTCCCGGAAGGGCTGGATGGTGACGACGGGTCCAAAGATTTCCTCGCAGACCACCTCGTCGGCCTGGAACACCCCGTCGATCACGGTGGGTTCGAAGTGGAAGCCGGCGCCCGTCCGCTTGCCGCCGGCCAGGACCCTGGCGTTCGCGGGCAGCCGGGACATGAAGCCTTCCACCTGGTCCAGCTGGGCGGCGCTGTTCAGCGGGCCCAGGTCCGCGGCGTCGCCGCCCACCTGCAGCGCTGCGGCTGCCGCGGCGAGCGCGGCACCGAACTCCTGGTGGATGGAGTCCTCGACGAGCACACGGGTCACGGCGGTGCAGTCCTGCCCGGCGTTGAAGAACGCACCGAGCGCGATCTCCCTGGCCGCCACGTCAATGTCGGTGTCGGCGAAAACGATCGCCGGTGCCTTGCCGCCGAGTTCCAGGTGGACGTCCTTGAGGGTCTTCGACGCCGCGGACATCACCTGAGCCCCGGCCCGGGTGGAGCCGGTGATGGATACCATTTCCGGGATCTCGTGATCCACCATGGCGGCACCGGTCCCCCGGCCGCCGCAGATGACGTTGACGACGCCGGCGGGGTAGGCCTCCTGCGCCAGTTCGCCCAGCACCAGGGTGGACCAGGGCGTGGTGTCGGCCGGTTTCAGGACCAGCGTGTTGCCGGCGGCGAGCGCCGGTCCGATCTTCCAGATGGCCATCATGAACGGGTAGTTCCATGGGGTGATCTGGGCGACCACGCCGAGGGGTTCACGCCGGACGGTGGAGGAAAAGCCGCGGACGTATTCGGTCTGGGCGGTCCCGGACACCACGCGGCAGGCGCCGGCGAAGAAGCGCAGCTGGTCGGCGCCGCGGAGGATCTCGATCTCGCGGGTGATCTGGCGCGGCTTGCCGGTGCAGGCTACCTCGGCGTCCAGGAGCCTGTCGACGTTGGCCTCGATGAGGTCGGCGAGTTTGAGCATCATGGCCTGGCGTTCGGCCGGGGTGGTCCGCTTGTAGCTCTGGAAGGCGGTGTGGGCGGCCTGGAAGGCGCGGTCCACGGTGGCGGCGTCGCTGTCCGGGGCGGTGCCGAGCTGGACTCCGGTGGCGGGGTCGAAGAACGGCAGGGTGGCCGCGTCCGAACCGTCGGCGGCGCTGCCGGGGACGGTCTCACCATTGATGATGTTGTGCAGGGTGATCATGACGGGCTCCGGTCAGTTGCTGGCGGTCTTGGGTGAACGGGTGGTGGGGTCCTGCGGGAGGTGCAGGACTGCCGGCAGCCCGGATTCGACGGCACGGCGGAAAGCGGCGCCGAAGTCCTCTGCCTTCTCGACCCGTTCGCCGTAGCCGCCGTAGGACCGGGCCAGTGCGGCGAAGTCCGGGTTGGTCATGTGCGTGCCCGAGGGCCGGCCCGGGTAGTGGCCTTCCTGGTGCTCACGGATCGTGGCGAAGATGCCGTTGTCCACCACGAGGGCGATGAACTTCCCGCCGTGGCCCATGGCCGTGGCCATTTCCTGGCCGTTCATCATGAAGCAGCCGTCACCGGCCACGGAAATCACCTGGCGGCCGGGGTAGGCCAGGGAGGCAGCCACCGCCGCCGGGATCCCCATGCCCATGGCCCCGTTGCGGGGTGCGGCGAGTGAGTTCGCGGTGTTGTGCTTCAGGTAGCGGGCCGGCCACAGCGAGTGGTTCCCGGCCCCGTAGGTGATGACGGCGTCGTCGTCCATTTCCTGCTTGAGGATTTCCATGACGACGTCGAGGTCCACATATTTCGAGTCCACTCCGTTCCCGCTGTCCGGCTGCGCGGTGGAGAACTTCTCGTAGCCGGCGCGGGCTCCGGCCAGCCAGCCGGCGTCGGGATCCGCCTCGGAATCCGTGGCGGCGAGCGCGGTGGCGAAGGACGAGACGTGGGCCGGAATGTGCTGGTCCAGCCGGCCGAAGTGACCCAGCAGATCGGCGCCGGGGTG
>NZ_CAKKMM010000511.1:0-3344 GCF_918698205.1 Microbacterium sp. Bi128
CGGCGACGACGACGGCGGTGCGGCCGTCACCCGGATCCGGTGAAGGTTCCGCGAAGGTTCCGGCCGGGGTGTTGTCCACATAGCGGCCCGCCGGGCTACTACGGGGGGCGCACCCGGTCCAGGATCGGAGGATGGGCAGCCACACCACCCGGGTCCCGGCAGCGGACCCTGACCTTGCCCCGGCCGCGGCCAGGGCGGCGCGACACCGCGGGAGCTACGCGTGGCCGCTGGCGAGGCTGGGCGACCGGACAGCCGAAGCGGCGGCTGAGGTGCTCGCCCTGGCCATTCCAGTGGACTGCGTCTGCTGCGGGGCGGAGGACTCGGCACTCTGCGGCGCGTGCTCCCGTAAGCTGCGCCTGCTGACGCTCCGGCCGTTCCGGGCAGAGGCCCAGGCTCCGGCCCTGATGGACATGGACGGCTCCGTGCTGCTGCCCGTGGTGGCGGCCGGGCCATACCGGGCCGAGCTGGCGCAGTGCCTGCTGTCCTTCAAAAGCCACGGGCAGGCCCGGCTGGGCGCCGAGCTGGCCCGGGGACTGGCGCGCGCCCTCCACGCCGCGTCCGGGCCCGGGCAGGGACTCGTCCTCGTCCCCGTGCCCACGAGCGCCGCCGCTTACCGCAGGCGGGGCTTCAGCCCCGTCCATATCCTGCTCCGCCGGCTCGTCCGCGGGGACGAAATCCCAGGGTTCACCGTCGCGGACGCGCTGCGGAAATCCGTGCCGCCCGCGCGGAACACGAAACCGCCGGCTTTGCCCCTGTGGGGCCGGTTGCGGGACGGCCCCACAGGGGCCGGCTCCCTGTCCGGCGGACAGAAGGGATTGGGCCGGGGTGAGCGCGCCCGGCGCGTGCGCGGATCCATGCGGGCCAGGTCCGGTCCGTGGCCTGCGCGAGTCGAAGGACGTGTCTGCATCATCGTCGATGACGTGCTGACCACCGGCGCCACCCTGGCGGAGGCGGCCCGTGCGCTCCGGGCCGCGGGGGCAATTGTCAGCGGCGCCGTCGTGCTGGCCGCGACACGCCCGCCGGCCGCCGCCGATGTCGGCGCCGCCATCCCCGCGGCGGCGCGGATGATCGGTGGGAGCTAAAAAAATAAACCGTAAAAGGATGAATAACAGGTGTCTATGAACTAACGTCGAAGATGGGTACCAAGAACAGATGTACCTGTCGATAGCGGCTCGGAAAGGGGCTCGACTGTCAGTCAGATCGGCCCCCCGGGAAGTACCGCCGTCGTGTCACCGAAGTCATTTGGAGGGCACCATGGAGTTCATGATCAGCGGACGCAACTTGACGGTCTCAGACCGGTTCCGCGAATATGCCGACGACAAGATCTCAAAGATCGCGTCGTTGGGAGACAAGGTCCAGAGGGTAGACGCGAAGGTCACCAAAGAGACCAAAGCCCGCCAGACCGCCGAATCGCTCACGGTTGAGCTGACAGTCCTGGGACGCGGCCCAGTAAGCCGCGCAGAACCGCCTCCGCAGGGCCAGGGACCGCAGAAAGGTCCACCACGGCCGGCATACCCCGAAGTCCGTCACCGAGGCGACGGCAGCCCTGGAGCCGGCCAGCCCCAGCGAACCCCTCTATGTGGAGGCGGCGCAGCAGCAGGAGACCCAGGCGATGGCGGCAGAGAAGTCGCCGTATGAGGTCGAGAACGATATTCCGGCCGGCGACTCGCCTGTACTGATCCGCCGGAAGGTGTTCGCCGCGTCCCAGCTCACCCTCGATGACGCCGTCGACAACATGGAACTTGTGGGTCACGACTTCTATCTTTTCGTGGACAAGGAGACCAAGGCGCCGTCGGTCGTCTACCGCCGTGACGGCTGGACCTACGGGGTCATCTCCCTGGACCAGACGTGCGAGCCCGGACATTCGAGTCTGGAAGACAAAATCCTGGCCTACCGTTCAGAGGATGAGCCCGCCAGCGCATAAGCTGGTGCAGACTTTTCCGACGAAGGGACTAACGTGCAAGCATCGCTGAGCCTGGCACAGGCACGGCGGATCGCGTTGGCAGCCCAGGGACTGGAGAAGGAACGGCCCACCGGACCCGTGAGTGCACGGGCGGTGGGCCGTACCTTTGCCCGGCTGCACCTGGTTCAGATCGACTCCGTCAATGTGGTGTCCCGCAGCCACTTCCTGCCCTTCTTCTCGCGGCTCGGCAACTACGACCGCACCATCCTGGCGCGCATGGCGGGGACCCACCCGCGCCGGATGATGGAGTACTGGGCCCACGAAGCCTGCTTCATCCGCCCGGACCATTTCCACGATCTCGTGCAGTGGCAGAGCCGCAAATGGGTGGGCGCGCACGCGATGGACCCCGAACTGCGCAACGGGGTGGCGGCCAAGGTCCTGGAAACCCTGGCCGTCGGGAAGCCGCTGACCGCCGCCGAACTGACAGCCCGGCTAGGCCACGTGGAAGACCAGCAGCGGGACAACTGGGGCTGGAACTGGAACGCCGTCAAAAGGGTGCTGGAACATCTCTTCGAAGAGGGCCTTGTCTCCGCATCCTCGCGGACCGACTCCTTCGAACGGCGCTACACACTCACCGCCCGGGTGCTCCCCGGACCGGGCAAGGAAGCGGTGGCACCCGAACCGGATGCGGCCGCGGCCATGGACCGGCTGATCGACGCCGCGGCACAGGCCCACGGTATCGGGACTGTGCGATGCTTCGCCGACTACTTCCGGACACCGCAGAAGGACGCCGCCGTCGCCGTCCGGAACCTCGTGGACAGCGGCCGGCTGCAGCCGGTCACGGTATCCGGCTGGGACCGGCCCCTGTACCGCCACGTGGAGGCGAAACTGCCGCGCTCGGCCATCGGCCGGGCGCTCCTGAGCCCCTTCGACTCCCTCGTGTTCGAACGCCGGCGGCTCGAGGAGCTCTTCGGATTCCACTACCGGATCGAGATCTACACGCCCGAGCCGAAGCGGAAGTACGGCTACTACGTCCTGCCGTTCCTGCTCCGCGACGCGATTGTCGCACGGGTCGACCTCAAAGCGGACCGGGCCGGCGGGCGGCTCCTGGCCAGGGCCGCCCACGCCGAACCCGGCGCGCCGGAGGACACCGCCGTCGAACTCGCCGCGGAACTGCAGCTCATGGCAGAGTGGCTGGGAATGGACGACGTAGTTGTCTCGCCAACGGGGAACCTTGCGCCGGCGCTCGCCGAAGCCGTGGCTGCCCGGTAAACCGCACTATCCGCTGTGAGGGAACAGGCGCCACCGGCCTTGCGTCTCTCCCGTAGACTAAACACGCCAGAATTCGGCAGCTTGAGACTGGGAGCAACTTCACGTGGCATCACTTATCGAAAAACTTCTCCGCACGGGTGACAAAAAAACCCTGCGGCAACTGCGGAAC
>NZ_CAKKMM010000512.1:0-3342 GCF_918698205.1 Microbacterium sp. Bi128
GCCCGCACCGCGGGCGCGATCCCCGCGAGCACCGCGTCGCGCGCCGGCGTCGACGGGAACACCAGGAACAGGTGCGGCACCCCCTCGCGCCGCACGAACTCGACGGGGGTTCCGGATGCCGCCAACCGCGCGGCATACTCCTCCGCTTCGTCGGACAGCGGGTCGACGCCCGCCGCGACGATCACCGCCGGCGCGGAGCCGGTGAGATCCGCGGCCCGCAGCGGCGCGGCCCCGACGGGCACCGCCGCGGTCCCGACCTGCGCATCGGCCCGACGCTCCCGTTCGACCCCACCCGCCGCAGCGGCATCCCGCACGTACAGCCCCCAGTACCACTGCATGCCCTTCGCGGTCAGCGGCAGGTTCTCGGTGTGGGCGCGGTAGCTCGGGCGGTCGGGGTCGGGCGCGTCGAGCACGGGGCACAGCAGCACCTGGACCCGGATGCCGGGAGCCCGGCCCTCGCGCGAACGCAGGGCGAGCGCGGCGGCGAGGTTGCCGCCCGCGCTGTGTCCGGCGACGCCCAGGGCCGCGGGATCCGCGACCAGACCGCCCGCGCCGTCGGCGGCGAAGCGCAGCGCGCGATCGAGGTCGTCGAGCCCGGCGGGGAAGGGATGCTCCGGCGCGAGCCGGTAGTCGACGCTCAGCACCTGCGCGCCGGTGGCGGCGGCGAGCGCGCGGCACAGGGCGTCGTTGTTGTCGAGGTCGCCCGCGACCCACCCGCCGCCGTGGGCGAAGACGAGGGTTCCGCGGTGTCCCGCGCGCGGCCGGTACATCCGCAGAGCCAGGTCGCCGGTCGCGGTGTCGAGCGACTCGATGACCTCGTCGTCGGGCAGCCGCACCCACGACGGGTTCGCCCGGAGCTCGGCGATCCGCGCGGCGTCGTCGCCCTCGGCATCCGTCGCGCCCGAGGGGATCGTGCCCGCCTGCGCGGCGAGCCGGGCGAGGTGCGCGCGCACGTCGGGGTCGGTGATCGCGGGGTGGACGCCGTCGCTCACGGGACTCCTCTCGGGGTGGGGTGGTCGGTCGGGTGTCCGAGACACGCGGATGCCGCCGCCCGGGACCGCGACCGAGCGTAGGGGCATCGGGGCGACGACGTGGCGCCGCACGAGAGAGCGTTACGCCGCGGAAACACGCGCGTCGCGAAGGCGTTCGAGCCCGGGCGTACGGTGACGCCGACGGGCGGACCCGACGCCCCGGAAGGAGTGCCATGTCTCAGCGCGTCATCGTGACCGGAGGATCCGGCGGCATCGGCGCCGCGATCGTGGAGCGCTTCGCGGCCGACGGCGCCCGCGTCGCGGTGCTCGACCGTCGCGCGACCGAGAGCGGCTCGGCATCCTTCTTCCCGGTCGATCTGCTCGACCCGCTCGACACGCGCCGCGCGGTCGGCGAGGCGATCGAGGCCCTCGGCGGCGTCGACGTGCTGGTGAACTGCGCGGGGATCTTCCAGAACGTGTCGCTGCTGGACATCACCGTCGACGACTGGGACCGCGTGCTCGACATCAATGCGCGGGCGACCCTCGTCACGATGCAGGCGGTCGCGCCGGTCATGCTCGAGGCGCGCAGCGGCTCCATCGTCAACATCGCGAGCATGGCGGCCAAACACGGCGGCGGCGGCGAAGGCCACTACGCCGCGTCCAAGGCCGCGGTCGTGGCGCTCACGCGCGCGGGAGCGCAGGAATGGGGATGCCACGGCGTCACCGTCAACGCCGTATGCCCGGGGTACGTGCTCACCGAGATGGGCGCCGATACCCGCTCCGCGGAGGACGTCGCCGCATGGAGCGCGAAGTCACCGCTGGGCCGGCTCGGCATTCCGGAAGACGTCGCGGGGGTGACGCACTTCCTCGCCTCGGACGCCGGCGGGTACCTGACCGGCCAGGCGATCAACGTCACCGGCGGCATGATCATGCACTGAGGTCGCGGAAGCTCGAGCCATCGCCCGCCTGCGCCCGCGTGATGACGCTGACCTTGCCGTCGCTTTCGAGCACGACGGCGGCCACCATCGACAGATCGCCCGCACCGCTGGCCCGGACCGCTTGGAGCACGTCGGCGCGCGCAACGCGATGGCGGCGCAGAGCCTCGTCGTCGATGTGCCCGTCGCGGCCCAGCAGCGAGGGGGCAGAGGTCGTGAGCCGCCGGAAACGCGGCGACCTCTGCACCCCGAGCGCGACCACGATCTGCAGCCCCAGCAGCAGCGCGAGCGCCACCAGGCCCTCGAGGAACGACACGTCACTGCTGAGGAGGATCGTCGCGAGCGTCGATCCGAGCGCAACGGTGACCACGAAGTCGAAGGCGTTCATCTGCGCGAGCGCACGCTTGCCCGACACGCGGATGAGGATGATGAGCGAGACGTAGGCCGAGACGCCGACCAGCACGACCCGCCAGATATCGAACCAGTTGTCGAACCACATGGGCGCACCGTAGGTCCTGCGTCCTGGCGGAGCCACGCGATTGCGTACTGCACCGAAGAGGGGTACGGGAATAGCCCGTCGAGCGCGGCGTTATTGTCGGCGTAAGCCAGCCGAAAAGTGGATGCCATGACCTCGACGCCCCTCGCCCCGACCGACGTCCCGGACCGCGACGACGCCGTGCTCGACAACGCCGCCTGGCACTCGCTCGCCGGTCCGCACGCGCACTTCGCGGTCGGCGACGACCTCGTGCGCCGCTATCCCGCGGACATCGCGCCGTTCGTCGCGGTGCGGACGTGGGACGACCCGGGCGTGTGGGACGCGCTGCGCGAGCTCGTCGGCCCCGGCGCCGAGGTGGGCCTGTCGGGCTACGAGGGCGAACTGCCCGCGGGGTGGGAGCTCCTCGGCGAGGTCGAGGGCGTGCAGCTGGTGGAAACCGACGCCCTGCGCCCGCGGCCCGATGACGAGGCGATCGAGCTCGACGCCGACGATGCGGCCGAGATGATGGCGATCGTCGAGCGCAATCAGCCCGGCCCCTTCCGGCCCCGCACGCACGAGCTCGGCCGGTACATCGGCATCCGTCGCGGAGGTCGCCTGGTGGCGATGGCCGGCGAGCGGCTGCACCCCACCGGGTGGACCGAGATCAGCGCCGTCGCGGTCGACGAGGATCACCGCCGGCAGGGCTTGGCCTCGCGCCTCGTCCTCGATGTCGCGTTCCACATCCAGCAGCGCGGCGACCGGGCGATGCTGCACGCGGCAGCGAGCAACCTCGGAGCGATCGCCGCCTACGAGCGCCTGGGATTCACGCTGCGCCGGATCAACCGCTTCGCCGCGGCCCGCACTCCGGCCTGACCCGCGGCTCCGGTCGCGACGCGCGCGGTCGCCCCGCCCCACCTGCACAACTCCTGCAGAACCCGCCGCCGTCGCAACATCCCCGGAT
>NZ_CAKKMM010000513.1:0-3331 GCF_918698205.1 Microbacterium sp. Bi128
CTTTCGGGGGAGTCCATGAATGATCGCCAGTTGGAAACTAGATCGAGGTCCGACCATTCCTGCTGCCGAAGTCCCCACGGGCCGACTTCGAGAATCTGCGCGCCTGGAAGCGCTGCAAGAACTGGGGAGTGCGTGGACATGATGACTTGCGAGGAGCCTTCGGCGAGGAGATCTTTCAAGACCGCAAGGAGGCTGAGGCATCCCGCGAAGGACAGCGCTGATTCCGGTTCATCGAGCACCCACAATCCGGGTCCCCGGAAACGATCCACGGCCAGTTCCAGGAACGATTCACCGTGTGACATGTCGTGGAACGAGATGTCCGGACCCGCGGTGCTCGGGTTCTTCTCGAGGTAGGTGAAGAAGCCGTGCATGGTTTCCGCGCGCAGGAAGTAGCCGCGTCTTGTGGCGCCGGCGGTGCGGACAAGCTGCAGGTGATCGGCAAGTATGGACTCCGTGGATCGGGTGCTGTGGCGGGCGCCTGTAGATCCGCCTTCTGGAGACAAGCCATAAGCCAGTGCGATGGCTTCCACGAGAGTGGATTTTCCCGACCCATTTTCGCCTACGAAGATTGTGGCCGGGGTCAGGTCGAGCCCTTGGTCCAGAACCTGTGCGACAGGGGGCAGGTTGCCTGGCCACCGACGGCGGTCGAGGACGTGGGCCGGGTCTTCGGCCAACCGTCTGATCGGAACGCTAGGCGGGGGCATGCCCCATTCTTACAGGCTGAGGAGTTCGCAGCGGCCCATGATGAAAGGTCCTGGAAGTGCCAGTCATTTCGAACTGAAACTCCGGGACTATCGAAATAGAGCGAAAACACGCACGGGTTCCGGAGCGAAGTTCGACCCTTCCGTAAAACCCATGGCTTCGTAGAAGGCGCGTTGCCCTGGTTCATTGTCAGTGATGAGCACTGTTTGCCGGACATGCGCGTATCGCGCCGTGACGTGCTCCACCAGAGCCCGGCCTACGCCCGCGCCTTGGAAAGGCGGCCGTACAAGGATGTCCTGCAAATAGCAGATGGTCGCATCGTCGGACACAACCCTCGCGAGGCCAACAAGCTCACCATCCCCATTCCGGGCCGTCACGACAAATGAGGAACTTCGGATCGCTCTGGTGAGCAGTTCTGGATCCCGGGTATAGGCGGCCCACCCCACAGATTCGTACAACGAGAGAACCTCGGCATCGGAAAACTCGTTGGATGTGAGGATGCTGAACGCCGGCATCCGACCAGTGTTGCATGGCCTTGCCATTTGTTCATGGACACCGTGCGCAACTCCGATTACGGCGCCGACGAGAACGATCCGAAGGTCGCCCAGATCGAGCGCGAGGACCCGCTCGGCGGGTCCGGAGCATCCACATTCTGATTAGCTGGAACCCTCGGCGCTGAGAGGCACCCGGTGGCAGACTTTCTGCCATGGAGCCCATGGATTGTCTGGTCATTTACGTCCCCGCCGACGCTGCGCCCGCGGTCCGGCAGGCCATTGGCGACGCCGGGGCGGGCAGGCTCGGCAATTACTCCCACTGCTCGTTCAGCCTCGACGGCACCGGGCGTTTTACCCCGTTACCCGGCGCGACCCCGTCCGTCGGCGTCGTCGGTTCCTCCGAGGAGGTGCCGGAAACCCGGATCGAGGCAATCTTCCCCCGCTCCCGGCGTAACGCCGTCGTCAATGCCGCGTTGTCCGTTCATCCGTACGAGACGCCGGCGTTCATGACCTACCCGGTAGATGCCAGCCGGCCGGACTGAGCAACACCGGGGGTGCAGCGCGGCGGAAACTGTGAGGTCACCCGCGCCGGGTGGCACGCACGACGACGTCGTGCAGCGGCAACGCACGGTCACCGGTTCCGGGGAGTGTCCGCGTGATCTCCTCGGCACTCGTGATGCTCCATACGGCAGCGTCGAGACCCTCGGTGATGTCCGCGAGGGTAACAGTCGCTTCCAGGGGAGGGCGGTGCCCGTGCCCCGGGGAGGCGGGAGCGTGCAGGTGCCCGACGATCAACAGCGTGCCGCCGGCGGCTACCCAATCCGAGATGCGTTCGTAGAAGGCAAGCTGCGGCATCGCCGGGTGAGCGTAGTGGGTGGTCACAAGTTCCAACCGATCTCCCGGTGCCCATGACGTCAGGTCCGCCTCGACCCAGGTCACCTTGCCGGACACAGACTGCCCTTCGGCACGCTCGGCCGCTTGGGCGAGGGCAGCGCCGGAGATGTCGGCGCCGGTGACCTGCCAGCCGTTCGCGGCGAGCCAGGTCGCCTCTGCCCCTGTCCCGCACCCGGCATCCAGCGCTGTTCCCGGTACGAGTCCGCTGGTTTCGCGGATGAGATGCGGGTTCGGGGCAGCCCCTCCCGAATCTGCCTGGGCGGGACCGTGGGCCTGTTCCCAGTGCTGTTGCCAGTAGTCCTTGTCGAAGCTGTGCGTCATCGCGCCACCGTCGCGTCCGCCCGCTGCTTCCCCTGGCGATGTCTCTGCCGTCCCGGCCATGTGGAACCCCTTACGATCTGATGTGCCTTCAGATTCCATGCTCCCGGGCTGGCAGGTGGATGTGCAAGCGGTATTGCCGAATGGCAAAATAGCGCCCATGAACGACGATCTCGACCACACAATCAGCGCCGTCGGGCCGCGCCTCAAGCGCCTGCGACTCCGCAGGGACGTCACCCTCGCAGACCTCGCCGAGCAGACAGGCATCTCCGCCAGCACACTCTCCAGACTCGAAGCAGGCCTGCGGCGGCCCACTCTCGAGCAGCTCCTCCCGCTGGCCCGCGTGCACGGGGTAACCCTCGACGAACTCGTCGATGCGCCGCCGACCGGCGACCCCCGGCTCAATCTGCGTCCCGTCGCCGGTCCGGACGGGTCGACGATCTTGCCTCTCACGCGCCGCCCAGGCGGCATTCAGGCCTACAAGTTCATCCTCCCCAAGGGCAGGGATGGGCAGGAGCCTCAGCTGCGCACCCACGAAGGCTACGACTGGGCCTATGTCCTCAATGGCACCTTGCGCCTGGTCCTCGGTGAACATGACCTGATCCTCAGGCCCGGCGAAGCCGTGGAGTTCGACACCCGAACCCCGCACTGGTTCGGCGCAACCAGCGCCGGTCCGGTCGAATTCCTCAGCCTTATCGGCAAACAAGGTCAGCGCACCCATGTCCGGGCGGCACCCAAGCGCGATAGCTAGGCGCATCCTCTGATGTGCTCTCCTTAGGACCCTGCCGGCGCCATTCGGAGGGCCAGCATCCCGCCTTCGAGGAGTTCAAGTTCGACGATCCGCAATGTGTGCCGTGGTGCGTCCTCCGGCAGCATTTTCTTGCCACGCCCGAGCACGATGGGGGAGACCAGCAGGACGTACT
>NZ_CAKKMM010000514.1:0-3326 GCF_918698205.1 Microbacterium sp. Bi128
CTGTCACCCCCGCTGGATCAGGACCGCAGCGATTACCCAGAGGAGCGCCGCGACGCCGGTGGCGAGAACCGGGCGGTTCCACGTCGTGGTCACTGTTCCACCGGAGGAGTGGAGTCCAGCGGCGCGGGCGTCGTGCCACGCCTGGGCGATCCTGTCACGGCCGGTGACTACCTCCGGCTGCCGGATGCGCTCATTGCCGGGGAGCATGCTGTGTGGCCGGCTCTTCAGATCGCTGACATGCTGAAAGCCGGAGTCGAACGAGCCCGGCGGGGTCGGAGCGCCCCAGCTGACGTACTTCTTGCCCGCGGCCCTGACGGTGACGGCATAGCGGACCTCGATGTCCTCAACCGTATCGAACGGTATCCGGTGGTCGCGCAGTCCGTTGATCAACAAAAACCCGCCGCTCTCAACGCGGAGGCACGGGCGCCACTGGACTGCATAGACGAACCAGGACACCAGAACCAGCCAGGGTGCGGCGTCCATCGCGGCACTGGGTTCTCCGCTGGCCGCCAGCCAGTACAGTGTGCCGGCAGCACCGGCCCATACGGTTGCGGCAACGGGCCGGCCCGACGCCGAGCGGTGCGTCCGGGCTCGCCGCGCGGTGCGCTGAGTGGACGCTGGGCAGTCCGTCCGCGGCAGGTGCACGTTCTCTTTCGACGCTTTCAATGGTCCCCCTCCATCGCCCGGGCCGTCGCCGGGTTGAGAGCAATGTAGCGCACGCCGTGTCCGGATCGGTGGTCAAGGGTGAAGCCCGGATACTCGGGAAAGTCGCCCACACGATCGGGGGTGAAGCCGAGTGCCTCGTAAAAGCCGATGGCGGAGGGACTTGCCTGCCAGTCCAGGATCATTGGCTGTGGCCTGGCCCGCGACCAATCGAAGATGAAGTTCATGAGGGCCCGGCCGGTGCCGGCCAGACGCGTGTCGGGGTCTACAAAGACGTCATGGACCCGGCCCGTCGTGAAGTCAGCCCGCAGGCCCGGCCCGAAATCCTGAGCGAGGCCGTAGCCGGGCAGCCTGGTGCGTGCCGGAGCCACAGGGAGGCACCATGAGGCGTCGGCAAGGAACCGGGCGAAACGGCTATGGAAAACCTCCGGCGGAACCTCCTGTGCGGCTGGAGTGAAGGCGATGGACAACCGGCGCACCTCGGCCGCGTCTTCCGGCCTCGCTGCGCGCACCACCAGCCTCTCGAACGTCACAGGGTGCCCCTTTCCGTGAGCCATCGCCGACATTTGATCAATCCTGTGGACGGAATAGTTGATGCCGCGTTTGCGGCTCAGCGCAGCATAGATGCTGCAGCGACTATTGACATAGTCAATTTCAGCTGCGGTGACCCGGCCGAAATACGGGAGTGCTTACTCAGTGAGCTCGGCCAGAACTTCGGCCGCGTCCGTATTGCCGGCGGATGCCAGACGCCGAAGCTCGTCCAGATCTTCCTTCTCAGCGGCGAGTTCAACCAGCTGATCCTCAGCGTCGCGGCTGCCGCCGTCGGCAAGTTGCCGCAGCTCCTCGAAATCTTCCCGCTCCGCGGCCAGCTCGATGAGCTCGCCGATGGCGTCGTTGTCACCGCGGGCAGCCCGCTCACGGAGAATGGAAAGTTCAGAATCTGACATGGCGTGGCCTTCCAAGAAAACGGTTCTGCTGGACTCTTCTGGCCCGAGGAGGGATTTGACCTCATCGCGATCGGGGGAGAGGCATACAGGGTGTGAGTGCAGGCTACCGCGCCAAAGGAATCGGCCGAAAGCCTCTGTTCCTGTTTCCAACCGGTCGCTGGGTGGGATAGCACCTGTTTCCTTGTTCGAAGATGCCGTCCGGAAGCCGCAGCTTTGAAACGAATAGACTGCCAAGATGCTGACCGGACAAGCAAAAAATCTGGTGATCAATCCGGCGACAGCCGCTGATACCGATCACTTCGCAGCCGACGCGCCATGGGCCAGAGCCGATGAATGGCGCCCCGGGGGATCATCGCTGGTGGCAAAGTTCGGTGCAGAGCCAGTGGGGATCGCTGTCTCAGCCACCAACCGCGTCCATCCAACTCGGGACACGGTCAACGTTTTCGTGCGTGAGCAATTCCGGCGGCAGGGTATCGGTTCGGCACTGGTGAAATCTATTCAAGGGCGTCGTTGGATGCCACTGTCGGTCAAAGCCCATCCGGGCACGGTTGCGCACGAGTTTTACAGATCGCTGGGAGCTGTGCGCTATCAAGTGTGTCCGCCCGAGCAGATCGATACCGCGAGTATTGAAGTGCTCCGATGGGCAAACGAAAACCGCTGTGGCGGCATCCTCACAGGAGATCGAATAGCTCTGGATCAACTGAATGAAGCATGGACGGAAATGTATGAAATCGTGCACGCGCCATGGTCACCTATGACCGGATTGCTGCGGCGTGCTTTGTCTTCGGTACTGACCGGGATCCGGAAGTGGAGGCAATATGCGAATCCCTGGACCAGGCCAACCGCTTGGCGCGTCTCGACGTCGCCGCATGCATGGCAGAAGTTCTGGTGAGCGCCGGCGGTACCCCAGTCCTGTTTGACGGACACATCACCGACCCACACTTCTTTCCGATTCTCCAACTAATTCCGGGTGTGTCGGGCCGGGCACTGGAACTCCTCGAAATTCCAAGGAATCGGGTCTCACCGCAGGAGTCGATTCGTGCTGTGATGTCTGCGTGGCTCCTCGCCGCAGCCAGCGTCCTCGTCATCGGCTACCTTGCCCGCCGCCTCGCGCGCGCCGCCCGGCACCGGTGACCGCAGTTGATAGATTCTGGACCATGACCACTCCGGACATCAGTGTCAGGGCAGCAACCGTGCACGACGCCGCACGGCTGGCCGAGATCCACATCGCGGCCTGGCGGGCCACTTACCGCGGCGTCATGACCGATGAGTACCTGGACGGTCTCGACGTCGACCGCGCGGCATCCGCCTGGCGCCGAAACATCCTTGAACCCAGGCAAGGGACCATTCACCTCGTCGTCCAAAGCGCCGATGCGGTTGCCGGGTTCGCCATCCTCGGCCCTGCTGCCGGCGACCCGGACCCGGGAACCGGTCAGCTCCACGCGATCAACGTGCATCCGGACTGCTGGGCGCAGGGCGTAGGTTCCGTCCTGTTCGCGGCCGCGGAACAACAGCTGATCGAACTCGGCTATGACCGGGCATTTCTCTGGGTTGAGAAAGGCAACGATCGGGCTATCAGCTTCTACACCAACCGCCGTTGGCTCGACGACGGAGGGAGCCTGGAAGATACGGGATTAGATCCGGCTGTGGCCGAGAAGCGCCACAGCCGGGTCCTCCCGCCCGGAACGGTCGCGTCTGCCACGCAGTGAGCTCTTC
>NZ_CAKKMM010000515.1:0-3326 GCF_918698205.1 Microbacterium sp. Bi128
CGTCTGAGCAATGCGGAGTCGAGGCTTGCCAACCGGACTTGTCCGACATGCAGGCAGGCATTGCCGGCTGACTCCGAACAGGAGGTTCGCGACGAAATTGTAAGCATCAGAGCCGAACTTGAGACTCTCACTGCCGGAAGTGACACCGAGAAGATCTCGGCTCGATCAAAGAAGCTTGAGAAGTTTGCGTCGGCAATTTCTACAGCAAATAGGATTGTTCAGTCCTCCAAGGACATTCGCAAGAATCAAATGCTCGTGGCCAACCGCAGGTTGCGAATCCAGGAAATCGAAGACGATCTGCAGAATAACAATGTTGACATCTCGGCTTTGGAATCGCAGCGGCAGTCAGTCAAAGAAGACATTGTTAAAAGCAACTTGTACCTGCGTACAGCTGCCAATAATATCGCGAACACGAAGACTGAGCAAAAGAAACTGTCAAGCGAAATAGCAAAGTACCCGCAAGTGCCAGCAAAGGATCGTACTCGGCTTGACTTTGTTGAGCTCGCGCTTGAAATCGTCAAAGATTCGTTTGATGAGTTTAGTGAGCAGATGCGATTGACCGTACAGAACAAAGCATCAGCCCTCTTTAGGGCGCTGACGACCGAACCCCAGTACACCGGGGTGGCTATAAGCAAGGATTACACAATAAAGGTTCTTAATAGTGCCGCGGTGCCGGTTGATCTTATCTCCGCCGGCGGTAATCAGGTACTCACCATGTCATTTATAGGCGCTCTCGCAGAATGCTCGGCCGAGCAGGCCCCGATGGTCATGGATACGCCTTTTGGCCGCCTCGATGTAGGACACCGTGAGGCGATTCTGAAGTGGGTCAGCGAGCTTGAAACCCAGACCATAATGTTCGTCCAGTCGGGTGAATACAGTTCTACAAGAGACCGTCCGATTCTGGGATCGCGAGTTGGACGTGAATACAGAATTGAGCGAATCAGTGAACAGGAATCCAGGGTGAGTGCAGCGTGACAATGGAACAGCCGGCATTGGAGGGGGCCGACAAGACAACCCTCGGAGTTACGGAAGCGGGGCGCATCATCTTGGAGCAAATCATGGAGCGTGATGATCTATTTAATACTGAGGCCGCTGCGTTCAAAGCCGTCATTGCACTTGCCTGGAGCCTTGAACTGCAGGTCTCCGAAGTGCCGCTCCCCATCCGAACCAAGTGGGCCGTGGGGGGGACCATGAGTGACCTCGTCGACTTGGTCGGCTGGTACTGCCAGTCGGATCGACCAGTCGAACTTGCTAACCGCCTGGCAGATGCCGGTTTGGCCCAGGTCGCCGACGCTATTGCCGTGGGGGCGTCAATTGACCGGATATTTGCCGTGCAAACAGTGAATCTGTAGACAAGAGCGTTGGCCCGATTATTGTCCTACCCTAGTGGTTCCATTGCGGTAGCCCATGAACTGCGAAGGGCACAGGGTTCCTTCGCAATCACTGTTTTGCATGGTAAGGCAAGAAAGAGGAACAATGGAACCCGAGTTCCGGCCTGAAGTAGCCGACGTGGTCGAAATTCCGGATGGGCTAGACCAAGGCTTCCTTAAGGATCTCGAAGCAGACTTAACCCGTGAGATAGAAAGCTTGCTTCGAGGTACGCCGGCGGACGCGCTGGTTGTCGGGGAGGAGAACCAGCCCGAGGATCCTGATCGGAAGCTCCTCTCCGCCGGCGCCACCGCCGACCCGGTCAAGGACTACCTGAAGCAGATCGGCAAGGTTGCCCTGCTGAACGCCGAGCAGGAAATCGACCTCGCCCTGCGCATCGAGGCCGGCCTCTTTGCCGAAGAAAAGATCAACGCCGACGGCGGGTCCTTGAATCGAAAACTCAAGCGCGAGCTCGAATTCGTCATCCACGACGGCAAGCGCGCCAAGAACCACCTGCTGGAGGCCAACCTCCGCCTCGTCGTCTCGCTGGCCAAGCGCTACACCGGGCGCGGCATGCTGTTCCTGGACCTGATCCAGGAAGGCAACCTGGGCCTGATCCGTGCGGTGGAGAAATTCGACTACACCAAGGGCTTCAAGTTCTCCACCTACGCCACCTGGTGGATCCGCCAGGCGATCACCCGCGCCATGGCTGACCAGGCCCGCACCATCCGCATCCCGGTGCACATGGTGGAAGTCATCAACAAGCTGGCCCGCGTCCAGCGCCAGATGCTGCAGGACCTCGGCCGTGAACCCACCCCCGAAGAACTGGCCCTCGAACTGAACATGTCCCCGGAAAAGGTCGTCGAGGTCCAGATGCACGGCCGTGAGCCCTTTTCGTTGAACACAATTATCGACGAGCAAGAAACGGAGTTCGGCGACATCATCGAAGACGCTAACGCCGTGGTTCCCGCCGATGCCGTGAACTTCGTCCTGCTGAGGGAACAGCTGCACTCGGTGCTGGACACGCTCTCCGAGCGCGAGGCCGGCGTCGTGGCGATGCGCTTCGGCCTTACCGACGGCCAGCCGAAGACTTTAGACGAAATCGGCAAGGTCTACGGTGTGACACGTGAGCGCATCCGCCAGATCGAATCCAAGACTATGTCCAAGCTGCGGCACCCGTCGCGCTCACAGGTCCTGCGCGACTACCTGGACTAAGCGCCACTGGTCGCAGACCGGGTAAAGGTTCTCAGCAATGCGGGGTCTCTTCCCGCCCATCCTCACCGGAGGAACGGGCAGGAAGGGACCCCGCATTGCTTTTTGCCGCCGCAGCCGGGTGCACGGCACTTAACCGAACCGGCACCTGACGAAACAGCACTTAACGAATCAGGGCCCCTCCGGTATGGAGGGGCCCTGATGCAGTGGTCTCAGGTCGCCCGGAACCCTGTAGGGCGGCGGGCTGAAGCCGGTGCGGTCTAGTCGACCGGAACCGGGGCCTTCTGGTGAAGGCGGTCAGTCTCATCATGCCAGTCTGAACTGAGCGGCTTGAGTGTCGGTTCTACGGCGCGTGCGTGGTGGCCGCAGAAAAGAAGCTCACCGCCGGAGGCACCGAGAACAACTCGGACATATGCCTGTGCTCCGCAACGATCGCACCGGTCTGCGGCGGTCAGTGTGCGGTCCGCAACTGCTGTTGTCATGTTCGGCCTCCTTAGTAGATCGGTATACCTATATAACCAGCATTCGTGGCCAAACCATGGCACGGATGGCCTACTTTCGCTGTCCGCGTATCACGTCTCAGTAACGGCGGGTGGCCGGAGAGCCCCCGCGGGGAGTGGCAGACCGTCGATCACCCGGAGTCCGACTAACCTAGGAAGTGCGTCAAATTATGTGACTGCCGCCTGCGCACGCTGCGGTGGCTGTCCCGATCCTTTAAGGAGTTCACGACCCGTGGCACCCAGTTC
>NZ_CAKKMM010000516.1:0-3324 GCF_918698205.1 Microbacterium sp. Bi128
GCTCGCCGCGGGCTACGCGATGTCGTTCGCCGCGGTCTCGAAGCACATCGGGGTGCTCGTCGCGGCCGGACTCGTCCGCAAGCGCGCCGACGGAAGGGAGCGGCTCGTGCAGGCCGACCCGAGTGCCATCGCGCGGGTGCAGCAGCTCCTCCGCTCCTACGAAGACCTCTGGCGTGGACGCATCGATCGCCTCGATGCGCTCCTCGCCGAAGACCCGGATGCCTCGGCATCCGGCATCCACCCTCCGAGCACGACCGCGAACTGACCAGATCAAGGAGTCCCTCATGCCCGTCACCTCCGTCGACACCGACACCGAGTCGCTCACCATGACCCTCGTCGCCGACTTCCCGGTCGGCCCCGAGCGGCTGTGGGCGGTGTTCACCGACCCGCGGCAGCTCGAGCGGGTGTGGGGCCCGCCCGGGTGGCCGTCGACCTTCGACCAGTTCGACTTCGCCCCCGGCGGTCGCGCGAAATACCGCATGACGTCGCCGACCGGCGAGAGCGCGAACGGCACCTGGGAGTTCCTCTCGATCGATCCGCCACGCGGATACGAGGTCATCGATTCGTTCGCCGACGACGACGGCGAACCGCTCGAGACGATGCCGGCGATGCGCATGGCGCTGACGTTCGAAGCGACGCCCGAGGGCTCGCGTCTCACGAGCGTGTCGCGCTTCGCCTCGGCCGAGGCACTCGAGCAGGTCGTGGCGATGGGCGTCGTCGAGGGCTCCACCCTCGCGATGAACCAGCTCGACATCGTCGTGCAGGACCTCCGGGAGTACGCGCAGGGCAAAGGCACGCAGCTCGAGGTGCTCAGCGACCACCACGTGCGCATCACGCGCCTCATCGACGGGCCGCGCGACCTGGTGTGGCGCGCGCACACCGACCCCGACCTCATGCGGCAGTGGCTGCTCGGGCCGGACGGCTGGCGGATGACCGAGTGCGAGATCGGCGACACCGCGGGCGCGACCTACCGCACGGCGTGGGCGCCCGAGCCCGGCACCGAGGGCGAGGCGTTCGGCTTCGACGGTGAGGTGCTGATGATCGACGCGCCGCGGCGGGTGGTGCAGACCGAGCACATGACCGGCACCGACTTCCCGTCCACGACGAACGACCTGTCCCTCTACGAAGAGGACGGCGCCACCCTGCTGACACTTCTGATCGAGTACCCGGATGCCGCGACCCGCGACATGGTTCTCGCGACGGGCATGATCGACGGCATGGAGACCAGCTACCAGCGCCTGGAGGGCGTGCTCGTCGGCTGAACGCCGAAGGCGGCGGGCCGGACGATCCGGCCCGCCGCCCCCGTTCCCACTCAGGTGCGGATGTAGCCGTTCGGGTTCAGCACGTACTTGCGCGGCGCGCCCTTGTCGAAGTCGGCGTAGCCCTGCGGAGCCTCGTCGAGACTGATCGGCGTCGCGTTGACCGCCTTCGCGATCTGCACCTTGTCGTGCAGGATCGCCATCATCAGCTGCCGGTTGTACTTCATCACCGGGCACTGGCCCGTCGTGAACGACAGCGACTTGGCCCAGCCGAGACCCAACCGCAGCGACAGCGAACCGACCTTGGCCGCCTCGTCGACACCGCCCGGGTCGCCCGTGACGTACAGACCCGGGATGCCGAGGGCACCACCGGCCGCCGTCACCTGGAACAGCGAGTTCAGCACCGTCGCGGGGGCTTCGTGTCCGGCGTCGGCCCCGTGGCCACGTGCCTCGAAGCCGACCGCGTCGACCGCGGCATCCACCTCGGGAACCCCGAGGATCTGCTCGATCTGCTCACCCGGATCACCCTTCGACACGTCGACGCTCGCGAATCCGAGGGAGCGCACCTGCGCGAGGCGCTCGGGGTTGAGGTCGCCGACGAGCACCGCGGCCGCACCCAGCAGTTGCGCGCCGACCGCCGCGGCGATGCCGACCGGGCCCGCGCCCGCGATGTACACCGTCGATCCCGGGCGGACGCCCGCCGAGTACGCGCCGTGGAAGCCGGTCGGGAAGATGTCGGAGAGCATCGTCAGGTCGAGGATCTTCTCCAGCGCCTGCTCGCGGTCGGGGAACACCAGCAGGTTCCAGTCCGCGTACGGCACGAGCACGTACTCGGCCTGCCCGCCGACCCAGCCACCCATGTCGACGTAGCCGTAGGCGCTCCCGGGGCGGTCGGGATTGACGTTCAGGCAGATGCCGGTCTTGCCCTCCTTGCAGTTGCGGCAGCGGCCGCAGGCGATGTTGAACGGCACCGAGACGATGTCGCCGACCTTGACGAACTCGACGTCGGGGCCGACCTCGACGACCTCACCGGTGATCTCATGGCCCAGCACGAGGCCGGCCGGGGCGGTGGTGCGACCGCGCACCATGTGCTGGTCGGATCCGCAGATGTTCGTCGACACCGTGCGCAGGATCGCTCCGTGCGGCACCTTGCGGCCGACGTTGGCCGGGTTGACCCCGGGTCCGTCCTTCAGCTCGAACTCCGGATAGTCGGTGTCGACGACCTCGACGACCCCGGGCTCCTTGTACGCGACTGCTCTGTTCCCTGACATCTTCGTCCTCTCCAGCCGGTCGCCCGACCGATCGTGTCGTGCAGGCAGGATCCGTAGACCCTCCGACACGGCGGCGATCTCGCGATCACGACGTCGTGACGGATGTCTTCACCCAAACCCCGGGCGCACGGTCGCGTCAATGCGTGTCGCGGTCGGCGCCGCAGTTGAGAAACGTTCTCTCACGAGGGGCGGGGGCCACGTCGCACGGCGGGGAGACTCCGGATGCCAGGGCCCGGGGCCATGGCATCCCTCCGTCGGTCAGGCGGCGGGGGCTGCCCGCCGCACGAGGACGCGGATCGCGTCTTCGACCTCGGGCGTGACCTCGAGCACCGCGTAGGACACCGGCCACATCGGGCCGTCGTCGAGTTGCGCGGACTCGTCGAAGCTCACCGTCCCGTAGCGGGTCTTGAACTTCGACGCCGGCTGGAAGAACACCACGACCTTGCCGTCCTTCGCGTACGCGGGGAATCCGTAGAACGTCTTGGGGTTCAGGTGCGGTGCCTCCTCGAGCACGATGACGTGCACGCGCTCCGCGATGGCCCGGTCGTCGCCCTCGAGCTTTTCGATCGCCTCGAGGCAGGCGTCATTCTCTTTCGCGAGCTTCGCCGCGCCCTTGAGGCCCTTCATGGCCTTGAGCTCTTCGGCGCGCTGCGTCATCGCCGCGCGTTCTTCGTCGCTGAATCCCGCTCCGCCTGCCGCCATGGCATCCGTCCTTCCGAAGGTCTGGGGGTCTGGGGGCAGGATAGCGCCGCTGTCGGCGCTGACACAGGGCCATGCGCGAGCGCGTGGGGCAG
>NZ_CAKKMM010000517.1:0-3319 GCF_918698205.1 Microbacterium sp. Bi128
GATCTTCACCCCTGGTTTCCAGCTCCGCGAAGAAACTTCTGGACTATTTTTATCCGGGGCCCGCCAGGAGTCCTCCGTGTTTTGGCCCGAGCTTGAAGTGTCTGTCCCTGTGGCCGCTTCCGTCAAAACCAAACCCGTTGGAATCCTCTCCAAACCGTGGTGCAAGTCCCTCGGCAAGTATTGTCAGGAGGGAAACGACGAACGGAACATTGTAGTGGAGTGTCTGAAGATGATTTCGGGTCAGATCTGACGCTGTCGAGATGAGGCTGAAATTCGAGTAACGACGGAAATAAGGCAGAACCTCATCGAGATAATCTATGCAATGGGGATCGTACGGAGAAGTGATCAGGTATATGTTTCGATCTCTGTTGGAGTCGGACCGGACAACTTCTGGAACTAATGAATTCAGCCACTCGATGTCCGTCGCGAGCGTATTGCCGCTCATGTACTCGATGATCGCTGATCTTTTTCGATTCAACAGGTAGGAACCTATGGCGAGTTGGGGTGTTAGTGCCAAAATATTCTTGGCATTGCACCTAATTCCAAGACGCAGGGCGGCCGAACCACCCTTGGACATCCCCACCATCGTGCAATCGCTGCTGCTCAGACCCAGTTGATCTATTACTTCAGCGATGAGCTGCGAAACCGCCACCTCGATTTCGAAGTTACGATTCTCCGTCAGGTAATAGGAATACTCCGCGCCAAAGTTGTCGTAGATCCAAAGGAGATTGGCCCGGTTGTGGGCCAGCAGTGGACCGTCGTGGTCGAAGTCCAGCCAACTTCTATCGGCGCGGATGGAGGTAAATATGACAATGAGGTGCTTAGCCCCCTTCCGCGCGGCTCGAAACTTGAAGTTTACGGGACGCGCGGATGATGTATAAGGACTAACCAACTTCATGTGGACTTCTCATTCCTTCCGGGAACTTCGTTACTGACAGTATCGTGGTCGCGGCTTGCCGCAAGCCAATTAGACCCTGGCCGGGTCCCCTTCAGTGAGATTGTGGGTAAAGAACTGGCTCAGCGCGCTCGCAACGTAGGTCGAAGGATCAAAGTGTTCATGGGGAAGCTCGCCACGCTCGGCTGCTGCCAGACCCGCAAGCAGACCGTCCTCCGAGTTTTCCACAATCAGGCCGTAGCGGTCCTGCAGGACATCCCGCGGTCCAGGCAGCACGGTGCAGACAATCGAAACACCCAAAATCATGGCCTCGAAGAGGACCATAGGTTGGCCCTCATGGAGAGATGACAGGACGAAGCAATGGGCGTGCTTCAGCGCCGGGTACGGATTCGCCCGCTGGCCGGCCAGCCAGATGTAGTCGGAAGCCTTCTGGCCGACGATCAGTTTCTCGAGTTCATAGCGGAGGGGCCCGTCACCGACGATCATGAGCCTGGCTCCGGGATGGGAGTCGTGGAAACGCACGAAGGCCCTGATCAGTTTTCGATGGTCCTTTTCCGGGGACAACCGACCAATTGCGATGAAGTTGTAGAGCCCGCCTTCGAACCACTCGGCGATGTCGCCGTCGAGGGGTTCCGCGGCTCCCTTGTTAACCCGGCCCGGATCGATCTGGTTATCGCAGTGCGTGAACGCTGTGCTCTCGAGGGCGTAGGGTCCGGCCAATTCGCGGCGGTTCATGTCGGAAACGCTGGACGCCACAGAGATGAGCGCGTCGAAATCACGGTACAGCCGGAAGATGATTTCCAGCACGGGGAACTTCATCAGCTTTTCGTTCGCCATGTCGTTGTGCATGTAAATCGACTTATGCGCATGGTCTGGACCATAGGCCACCAAACTCGACCAGTACGGCGCATACCCGTCGAACTCGATGACCGAATCAAACTGGCTGTCACTGAAGATTCGACGGAATTCACGGGCAAAGGACGAGCGATAGATCTGCCACTGTGCCGCTGAGGGCAGGTCCAGGTTCGCCGTCAACTTTCGCGCGATCCAGCGTTCCTCCGGTGTGTGGGACTGGACACCGACCTTGCCGATGATCTGGACGTGGTCAGGCAGTTCCCTGAACTTTTCCAGCCTCGCGGGATTGGCTGCCAGGACTGCAGGTTCAACTACCAGGACGGCACGGAAGCGTGAGGTGTCCAGGCTGGAGACCAAGTTCCGAAAGGACGTTGCAATGCCGTTAGGGAGCAGTCCGTGGTGGAACAGGAGAGTGGTCTTCTCCTCGGCAGGTTCATCAGCCAGTCCGTCGGGGTCGTCCTCGAGGAAGAACCGGGCCACTCTCTTGGCGGAGTTTCCATCCTCCCAGGGGCAGAACTGATCCTTGGCAGCCAGATACCGAGGATCGGAGGCCGGGTCACTAGCCAGCGAATTCTGGATGCTTGCCGCGAGATCCGACCTTTCCCGCACGAGGGTGCCGGGCATCTCCTCCATGTCGAAGTAGAGACCGCGGTCCTGTGAGTAGTCGTCCAGATCGAACGTATAGAAGACGATAGGCCGGCCCGTCGGGAGGAAGTCGAAGAAGATGCTCGAATAATCCGTGATGAGCACGTCCACCGCGGAGAGCAGGTCATTCGTGTCGATATCACCGGGGACGATCGAGGAGCCAGCATCGAATCCGTCGAGGAGTCCCTCCGTGAGGCGGTGGGCCCGGAAGAACAAGTGATGGTTGGCTCCGCGCATGGCGGCGAGGTCTTCCTGAAGTTTGCTGGCGTCGACGAACCTGTCGTCCGAGGCGCCGCGCCAGGTGGGAGCGTAGAGAATCACCGGCTTCGAGTCATCCGCGGCGATGCCCAGCTGGGACCGCAATTGGAGGCGTTTGGATTCGTCAGCGTTTACCAGGCCGTCAATGCGTGGCGAGCCTGTGACAGCAATCTTGCCCCGGAAAAGGCCCTCGATGTCGTGGCGCTGGATCAAAGCCTGGGACGTGTGGCGGTTCGGACTCATGATGTGGGTTGACTGCAGGAAGTTCCTGGCGATGTTGGCATGGGCGACGGGACCGCCGGCCATATCCCGGCCCAGGGTCTTCAACGGTGTCCCATGCCAGGTGTTGAGGTACTTCTGGCCATCCTTGCGGATGAAATACGGCGGAAACGACACATTGTTCACGAGGTGTGCGGCTGAGGACAGGACTCTTTTGTACAAGTCCGAGTTTGTCTGGACAAACCTCACATTCTTTCGGCCCCGGAGACGATCGGGGATGTTTTCCTCATTGTTAATGGCCCAGTAGTGACTGAATTCCTCGTACCGCGGATCGGAGCAGACCTCGTCGAAAAGTGCCAGGGGGTGGCACCCTATGGAGGAGCCGTGGTTGCTTTCCCACAGTATGATTTTCGGCTCAAGCGGAAGGGTCTCGTAGTACTCAACGTA
>NZ_CAKKMM010000518.1:0-3319 GCF_918698205.1 Microbacterium sp. Bi128
GTGGCGCTGGATGCCACTCAGACGCTGTGGCAAGAGCTCGACGACCTCGAACGCGACCACCGCCTGCCGGGGTCGGAGTCGCCCGCCTCGGGCCTCGCCCCGGCGATGCACGGGTGGGCGCGCGGGCTTCCGCTGGACAGCATTCTCACCCTGGCCGACATGGCCGCGGGGGATTTCGTCCGGTGGGCCAAGCAGACGATCGACCTGCTGGACCAGATCTCCCTCGTCGCCGAGCCGAAGCTCGCCACGACCGCACGGACGGCGCTGGATTCGGTGCGACGCGGCATCGTCGCCTACACCTCGGCCTGATGACGGCGTCGGTCGTCCCGGGAGCGATCGTCGTGCGTTCCGCCGCTTAGGCTTGTCGGGTGCCTCTAGCCGCCCCGCCGCGACCGATCGTCCCCCTGGCGGTCGCCGCTCCGCTGTCCACGGCGGCGGGTCTGCTGCTGGTCACGGCATTCCCCGCCCTGGCCTGGTGGCCGATGGCGTTTCCGGCGGTGGCGATGGCGCTCGTGGCTCTGGCCGGACGCGGCGTCTTGTCCGCGGTGCTGGTCGGGTTCCTCTTCGGGGCCGCCTTCTTCTCGGTGAACCTGCTGTTCACCGCCCGCTATCTCGGCCCCATCCCGTGGATCGCGCTGTCCGGGCTCGAGGCGTTGCTGACGGCGGCGTTCGCCGTCCCGATCGCGGTGGCCTACCGCTGGCTGCCGCGCCTCGCCCCGGGGCGCGCGGGACGGCTGCTGCTACTGCCCGCCGTGGTCGCGGGGCTGTGGACGCTGCGGGAGCAGATCGTCGGGTCCTGGCCGTACGGCGGGTTCCCGTGGGGGCGCATCGGCGTCTCGCAGGTGAACGGCCCGTTCGCCGAGGTCGCCTCGTGGGTGGGCATGTCGGGGCTGTCGTTCCTGGCCGTCCTGCTGTGCGCGATGGCGATCGAGGGCGTCCGGCTCTCCCGCGTGCGCCGGACCGTCGCGGCCGTCCCGATCGCGATCGTGCTCGTCGCCCTCCTGCTCGTTCCGCAGTTCCCGACGACGGATGCCGGATCGATGCGCGTGGGTGCGGTTCAGGGCAACGGCCCGGCCGGCTACTTCGATCAGCGCAGCCGCAACGCGGTGCTGAACGCGCAGCTCGCGGCATCCGCCCCGCTCTTCGGCGAGAAGATGGACGTCTTGCTCTGGCCCGAGGGCGGCGTGGACTCCGACCCCACCCAGACCCCCGCCACCGCGGACGTGCTCAGCCAGCTCTCGCGCCGTATGGACGCTCCGCTGCTCGTCTCGGCGGTGACCGAGCGCGGGTCGCGCCTGTACAACTCCGCCCTCCTCTGGACGGCCGAGGGCGGGCCGCTGCAGACGTACGACAAGCGCAACCCGGTGCCTTTCGGCGAGTACGTCCCGGACCGCGCGTTCTGGGAGCCGTTCGCTCCGGACCTCATCGGGCTCATCGGACGCGAGTACACCCCGGGCACGGCGAGCCCCGTGTTCGACGTGAACGGTGTGGGCGTCGGGCTGGCGATCTGCTTCGACGTCATCTACGACGACGTCGTGTGGGACGGCGCCGCCCAGGGCGCGGAGGTGTTCATGTTCCAGACGAACAACGCGGACTTCCGCGGAACGGACGAGAACCTCCAGCAGCTCGCGTTCGCCCGTATGCGGGCGATCGAGACCGGCCGCTCGGTGGTCACCCTCTCGACCGTGGGGACGAGCCAGGTGATCGCTCCCGACGGCTCCACGGTCGACGAACTGCCGGTGGACACCGCCGGCCACATGCTCACCGACGTGCCGCTGCGCACGGGTCTGACGCCCGCCGTCGTGATCGGTCCGGCGGTGAAGATCGCAGTGGGGTGGGGGAGCATCGCCGCCCTGGCCGCGGCGGGGCTGATCCTCGGCCTCCGGTCGCGCAACGCGAAGAAGACGCCGGCTCCCGAAGGAACCGGCGCCTGAATCCGCGGAACGGCGCTTAAGCGCTGATCTTCTGGTCTCCGCCGCCGCGTCGGGCGCGCAGGAAGGCCAGGCGCTCCTCCAGGAGCTCCTCGAGCTCGGGGATGGAGCGGCGCTCCAGGAGCATGTCCCAGTGCGTGCGGGGCGCCTTGTCGTCGCTGTGATCGACGGTGGCGGTGCCGTCGCCGATGCGCAGCAGCGCCTCGGCGCCGCACGTGCGGCACTCCCAAGCCGGGGGAACCTCGGCGTCGGCGGCGAAGGTCAGCACCGTCTCTCGTCCGCAGGTGCTGCAGGCGTAGGTGTGCTGGGCCCGGTCGTGGAAAACGACCCCGTCTTCGCTCTGAAGGCTCTGTGCGCCGAGTCGGATGCCTCGAAGACTGCGATCTGCCATTGTGTGGTCCTCTCGTCGGTCCCCATGTATAACGGCCCCACCTGTGCGCTTTATTCGAACCGAGCGCCTTGCGGCGAGATTCACAGACGATGCTCAGGTCACCGGCTGTTCAGCGTCCGTTCACGATCGACAGCGCGAGGTCGGCGCGATCGGTGACGAGGCCGTCGACCCCCAGATCGAGGAGCCGCGTCATGTCGCCGGTGTCGTTCACGGTCCACACGTGCACTTCGACGCCGGCCTCGTGCGCGGCGCGCACCAGCCCGCGCGTCACGACGCGGACGGGGCCCTGCCGTTCGGGGATCTGGAGGGCGTCGAGGTCGCGGAGCAAGCGCCGGACCGTGCCGCGGAGTCCGAGAGCGTGAGCGGCGACCAGTCGCGCGACGGTCGCCGAGCCGGGTGAGGTCGCGGGCCGGATCGGTGCTCCGGCCGTCCGGGCCGCGGCCAGGGCGACGCGTCGACGGTCGTCCGAGAAGCTGGTGAGCAGGACGCGCGCGGCGTGCGGGGCGACGAGACGCCCGACGGGTGCGGCGGCCGCTTCGGCCTTGACGTCGAGGTTCCATCGCACGTCGGGGAAGGAGTCGAGGGCTTGCGCGAGTGTCACGAGGCCGCCACGGTCGGCCATGAGTTCTTCGAGCTCGGCGAGACGGACGTCGGCGATCTTGCGGGGGTCGCCGGTCATTCGGGACAGGTCGTCGTCGTGGAACAGGACGACGGTCCCGTCGGCGGTGAGGTGGCAGTCCGATTCGACGTAGCCGACGCCGGCGGCATGCGCTTCGGCGACGGCGGCGAACGAGTTCTCGGCGACGCCTTGCGCGGCGGCATCCGGAGTCACCAGGCCTCGATGGGCGAGAACCCGGGGCCCCGCGGGGGCGAGGAACGGGTGGCGTGTGGGCGACGACGAGAGCATCCGGGACCTCCGGGGCCGAACGTAGCACGCGTGCAGAACGCCGAGGTGATCGCCGCGGGGCCGCGGGTCCGGGGCCTCGCAGCCCCGGCT
>NZ_CAKKMM010000519.1:0-3314 GCF_918698205.1 Microbacterium sp. Bi128
ACGCGTTGTCGTACAGGCGGCCGTAGTGGACCGTGGCATCAAGGTGCAGGCCTTTGCCGTCGATCGAATTGCGTCCGAAGGCCTCGGCGTAGAGGCGGTGGGTGTGCCCCAGCCCGTCATAGGCCTCGTCGGCGGCGGGATCGCGGGTGGGCGGTTCGCCTTCTTTGCGGACCACGCTGCCGGGCAGCTTCTCGGTGGACTTGGCATCGTAGACCGTCCGTTCCGGCGGGGACGGCTTGAGCTCCCGCAGGCCCGGGCGGCTGCCGGGCCCGGGCACTGCGCGGGAGGCCTGGAACCCCGGGACGTGTTGCAGGGCCTGCTTTGCCGCGTGGGCGGCCCTGGAGAGCTCCGGCTTTTGCTGTGCGGCCAGCCTGCGGAGCAAATAGGGCGGAACGATGGAACAGTACACGGTTGAGAAGAACACTTGAGACCCCCTTCATGCTTCGGAGCCGGCAGGGTAGCCCGCCACCGATGAAAACAGCCTACGAGGGAGCACCGACAATCGGCAGGGGCAAAGCCGCTGGATTTCCGCGGTCTTTTGGCGGGATTCAGGGCACAAAAAACCCCGCCGTTTCAATGAAACAGCGGGGTTTGCCGGCGATGCCGGTATTTTGTGCCCTCGATTGGAATCGAACCAACGACCTTCTGCTCCGGAGGCAGACGCTCTATCCCCTGAGCTACGAGGGCAGTCAGGGTTCCTGCCGTTACCGGCGGGACGTCCTAGAGCTTAGCAGGAAGGTGGCCTCCAACGGAAAACCATGGAAAACGGTCGCTCATTTGTGGAGTCAAGTTTCGGTCCAACGCGGCCTATGTGCGGGGTCCTCAGCTTGGCCGATCCCGCGGATTGGCCGGTCCGCTCAGTAGCGGCGTCAGTAGCCGGTGAACGTATCCACATGGACCCGGCGGGCGCCCGCGCCACGCGCCGCGGCCCGCAGCGAACGCACGCTGGCGGGCGAGCCGGAGATAAAGACTTCCCGGCCGCCGATGTCCGGCACCAGGTCCTTGAGGGCCGCCGCGTCAATCCTTCCGGCGCCTGCGTCCTCCATGTTGGCCGGCGGCGCCGAACCGTCGGCCAGCCGGGCCACGATGCGCGCCCCCGAGCGCTGGAGCTCCTCGGCGTAGCCCAGTTCGGCGGCACTCTTGGCCAGGTACAGCAGGACAACGTCGCGGTCCCCGGCCGGGTTTCCGGCCGACGCCCCGGCCAGCTGGGCCACATACGGGGTGATCCCGATTCCGGCCGCGACGAGCAGCACGGGGGTGGCCGGGTCCCGGGGCAGGACGAAGTCGCCGCTCACCGTGGTGGCGGTGAGCCCGGCGCCGGGTGCCAGGGACAGCAGCGATCGCTTGGCTGAGGACACCGGTTCGGCCGTCCCCACCCCGATCGTCAGCAGGGAGGCTCCGGGGGCGCTGGTCAGGCTGAACACGCGCCGGATTCCCTTGCCGTCACCCTTCCCATCGCCCCTGGCGGCGCGAGCGTCGCCAGCCGTGTCCGGGGGCAGGTGGAGCTCCAGGGCCTGTCCGGGAGCGAAGCGCACCGGACGTTCCGGGCGGAAGCTGAATTCCGTCGTCGTGGGCGTCAGCGGACGGCTCGCGACGAACGCCAACCGGACCCCGCCCCGCTGTCCGACGGCGAAGGCAAGCGCGTTGCCCGCGAGCAGCGCCAGCTCGGGGGAGTTGGCCACAAACCCCAGGTTGTAGGGGACGGCAAACAGTGCCCCGACGACGGCGGCCAGCGCCAGCTGCTGCCAGCGCCGCGGGGGCAGGGTGAGCGGCTCGGTGAGCATGAACCCGACGAAGAACAGCACCGGCCGCTGCGCGAGCGTCTGCCACAGGGCCTCGGGGAGATTCATCCCGGCCTGGAGCAGATCGGCGGCCACGATGGACACGGCAACCACGGTGAAGACGGCGGCCATGGCGAACTTCCGGGTCCGGTAGAGCACCAGCAGCACCCCTGGCAGCACCAGCCAGAGCATGGCCGGCGTCGCGGCCCACCAGGTGGCAATGTTGAGCCCGGTCAGCCCGGCCAGGAACGCGCCCGCCGCGGCCGGATTGAAGATGTGCCGGCCGCGCCAGGCCAGCGCATACTTCGAGGCCGAGGCCAGTACGCAGGCCAGGGCGACGCCGGCGATCTCCGCCAGCTGGAGGCCCTGGGTCAGCTCGCTGGGCCAGAAAAGGAAGTACAGCAGCAGGCCGGTGATGAGTGAGGATTCCGTGTGCGGCCGCACATGGAACAGTGCGGCCAGCCCCTGGCTGGAGGCGTACGTCAGGCCAAGGCACAGGGCAAGGTGGGCCAGCATTTCCGGCAGCCCGAACGTCAGCCAGCCCAGCACATTGAGCAGCAGGCTGTAGCCGGCCAGGACGGCCAGGACCCACAGCACCAGCCGGTACATCGTGAGCCGGCCCAAGGCGGTGTCCAGCCTCGTGCCGAGGGCGGTGGTGGTGATGGCAGTCATGAGAACAGGGCCCCTTCGAAGTCGGCTGAATATTCCGCGTGCCCGTCCGCATAAACCGTGAGCCAGGCGCAATCGAACTCCTGCTCCAGCCGCGGACCGTCGACAAAGAACAACGCAGTGGCCAGCGCATCCGCCACCATCGCGGTCCCGGCCATGGCCCAGCTGGCGACAACGGTACGCACCGGCGCTCCCGTGGTGCCGTCCAGGACATGATGGAACCCGTCACCCCAGGCGCGCCGGTTGGCGGCGGAAGCGCACAGGGCACCGGCCCCCAGCTGGACGGTGCCGATTGCCCGGGTGGGATCGTAGGGGTGCTCGAGGGCAACCGCCACCGGATCCGGCCCCGGATTCAGCAGGTCCCCGCTGGCATCGATGAAATGCCCGGCGCAGCCGCCGTCCCGGAGCTGGGCGGAGAGCAGATCGGCCAGCTGGCCCTTTCCGGCCGCGCCGACGTCGATCACCACCGGAACCGTGGTGGTCAGCGCGGTGCCCTGCCAGTCCAGCACATCCTCCCACCGGGGCGCGGGAAGCGGCGCGCCGCCCGGGCGCAGGGTGTAGGTGGCGTCGTAGCCCAGGCGCTCCAGGCTCCCGCCGATGAGCGGGGTCATCGCACCCCCGGTGAGCCGGTACAGGGTGCCGTACAGCTCGCCCAGGGCGGCCCCTTCGGCGGGCAGCTCAATGCGGCCAGGCGTCCGGGCTGCGTCGGCAATGAGCGCATCGGGGCGGAACCGGGACCACGCGGCGTCGTACTCCGCCACCGTGGCGAGCAGGCCGCGGCGGAGCTCGCCGGAGAGCCGGGACGGGGTGGAAATCTCCCAGCGGGTCCCGATCCCGTCAAAGCTGAAGTGCGCCCAGCCCGGA
>NZ_CAKKMM010000520.1:0-3314 GCF_918698205.1 Microbacterium sp. Bi128
ATGACCCGAACCGGCCTCAGAGCGTCCTCGCGGAACACGATGCTGGACGTGCGGACTTCACTATCCGGCAGAAGGCAGGCGAGACCTGGCTCCTCGTGAATGAGGGTCCGGATATTGCCTATCTAGTTGGAATCGAGGGCCTGACCGATCTCGACAAGCATCGGCTTCAAGAGATTGCTCAAGACCCGACCTCACTTGGGGCGGGCGAAGCCAAGGAGTTCGTGCTGGTGTCGCGATTTACGCTCTCGGGTCCAGCCAACGTGGTGGTGTCGTATCGGCTAGAGCCTGGTGGCTCAGAATTGCGGCGCGTTCTCCAGGTGCCTGCGCCGTGATGTTCTGGGATACGTTCTGGGCGACGGTGTGGGGTGCCCTGGCTGGTGCCGTCGTTGGTGCGTTTGCCGCGTGGCTGTTCTCTCTTGACCTACGACGCCGTCAGGCAAAGGACGGCGACAGGGCACGACTCGACGTGGCGGTGGCCGATGTGGTCCGTCTGCTCGGAGAAGTGGGCGGTACGGGCGAAGCGTTCATGTTCGCTATCCAGCTCGGGAATCCCGCTGTCCCCGCGCCGCCACCTCACCTCTCGCGTCAGCAACTGCTCTCCGCGACACTCGCGGCGCGAATGGCTGCGGGTGACGACGAGGGGCCACTCCTCGCGGTGTACGAGCTCGTTACTCGGAAAAATGACAGGACGGCGAGTCGCGCGGCTATCGACTATGAGCACGCGGCCCACCTCCTCGTACGGTGGCGGCAAGGCAAGGTTTCGACAGCCGACGCGCAATCGCAGATCGTTGCTGGTTCGCCGCCGCCGACCAGGTCCGAGGGTTGACCCGTCCGCGCCTCGTCGTGAACCTGTGCCGGGGCATGTGGTCGCGCCGCGTGGAGCGAGCGATCTCCACAAGCGACGGTTGACGTTGGCAGAGGTCGCCGCACGGATCACCGGTGATCCGAAGACGGTTCGTGATGCCGTTTTCGGCACCGGGGCAGAAATCCGCCCGAGAGGCAGACAGGTCCTGGGGTGTCTCGACCCGCTTCCCGTCCCGCTCAGAACGCATCGAAAGTCGCCTCGTGCGGTTGATGGATGAGAATCAGTGCGGAGGGTGAGGATCGTGATACCCACGATTCGTGAATCGGCCTGACTTTCGTTCCGTTCTTCGAGCAAGGATGGAAGACGATGAACAGGGAGTATTCGCCGGAGATGCATGAGCGGGCGTTGCGGATGCTCGCGGAGACGCGGCCGTCGCACCCGACGTTGATGAGTGCCGCGCGGCATGTGGCGGGGCTGTTGGGGATGAGTCCGGAGACGTTGCGGTTGTGGCAACGCCAGGCGGAGGTCGACGCGGGCGCTACGCCTGGTGTCACGACCGATGCGGCCGCGGAGATCAAGCGGCTGCAGAAGGAGAACGCCGAGCTGCGCAAGGCGAATGAGATTCTCAAGGCTGCGAGCGTGTTTTTCGCGAAGGAGCTCGACCGCCCCTGACTGAGATGATCCGGTTCATCACCGAGTACCGGGATCGTTTCGGGGTCGAGCTCATCTGCCGGGTCCTTAGACCCGCGGTCCAGGGGTTCCTCACCTCCCGCGGCTACCGCGCCGCCCTCGGTCGAGCGCCATCGGCCCGGCAGCTGAAAGATGAGCTGCTGGCACCGGAGGTCGCGCGGTTGCATGCGGAGAACTACGGCGTCTACGGGCGCCGGAAGATGCATGCCCTCATGCGCCGGCAAGGGTGGGAGATCGGTCGCGACCAGACGGAACGGCTGATGCGGCTCGCGGGCGTCCGAGGCGTCCGCAAGTCCAAGCGAGTGTTCACCACCCGCCCCAACAAGACCGCGGTTCTGCCGAGCGATCTCGTGAACAGACGCTTCACTGCGCCTGCGCCGCCGCGGCTCTGGGTCTGCGACGTGACCTATGTCGCAACGTGGTCCGGCTTCGCTTACGTCGCGTTCGTCACCGATGTCTACTCGAGACGCATCGTCGGCTGGAATGTTGCGTCGACGCTGCGGTCGGAAATCCTCCCGATGCAGGCGCTGGACATGGCCGCGTGGAACGTCGGCGGGCGCCTGGACGGGCTGGTCCATCATGCGGATCACGGGTCGAACTACACCGCGATGGTCTACACCGACCGGATCGTCGAACTCGGCGCCGTCCCCTCAACCGGAACCGTCGGCGACTCGTTTGATAACGCGATGGCGGAGGCGGTGAACAACCTCTACAAGACGGAGCTGATCCGTCAGCGCGGACCGTGGCGGACCGTCGAGCAGGTCGAGCTCGCGACCCTCGAGTGGGTGTGGTGGTGGAACAACCAGCGGCTCCACGGCGAGCTCGACATGCGCACCCCGATCGAGGTCGAGGACGCGTACTACGCTGACCTGGAATCAGCCCAACCGGCACCTGCCGGACAAGGCTCCCGATAGGAACCAAAGTCAGGCCGATTCAGACTACATCGACGCCGCCGTGTCCTTCCTGGAGCGACCAGGCGAGGTCTACGCGAACGCCACCGACGAGATTCGTCGACTCATGAACCAGGCTCTGTTCCGACGCATCTATGTCGAAGTTGATGAGGTGACGGGGGCAGAACTGAACGCGCCGTTCGATGCGCTCTTGGCCGCGGATGTCGCGTTCCAACAGCAAAGCACCCTCGCTAGAGGCGAGGGTGCGTCAATGTCGGATGAATCACGCGAAATCCTAAACATCGCTTTGGACGATATTTCGAGTAAGCGCAACGTGGTGGGCCCCGTGGGGCTCGAACCCACGACCCGCGGATTAAAAGTCCGATGCTCTACCGACTGAGCTAGAGGCCCGTGGCATCCAGCCTACCGGCCCGCGCGGGACGGGTCGTGCAGCCGCGGGGGAGCGGGATGAAGGTGGGTGCACCAAAAGAGCGAGCGCCGGACCCCCTCGCCTGGGGTCCGGCGCTCGCCGTCAGATCCGATCGTTCATCGATCGGTCGGATGCGTGATGATCACGCTCCGAGGCTTACATCGGGGGCATCAGCACCGAGTCGATGAGGTACACGGTGGCGTTGGCGGTCTGGACTCCACCGCAGATGACGTTGGCGTCGTTGACCTTGATCGCGTCGCCCGAGCCGGAGACGGTGACTTCCTGGCCCTCGACCGTGGCCTGCGCGCCGTCGATCTGGTCCGGGGTCAGCTGGCCGGGGACCACGTGGTACGTGAGGATCTTGGTGAGCAGGTCGGTGTCGGTCTTGAGCGTCTCGATCGTGGCGGGGTCGATCTTCGCGAAAGCGTCGTCGACCGGGGCGAAGACGGTGAACTCGCCACCGTTGAGGGTGTCGACCATGTCCACGTTGGGGTTGAGA
>NZ_CAKKMM010000521.1:0-3304 GCF_918698205.1 Microbacterium sp. Bi128
GCCTGGTAGCGGTGCGGGCGGGTACCGCGTTCGCGTTCCACCAGACCCTTCCGCTCAAGGCGCGAGAGTACGGTCAGCACCGTGGTGACCGCGAGGTCTTTGCCCACGTGTCCGGCGCTGCCGTCCTGGGGCTGGGTGCTTTGTGCGAGGAGGTCCCGCAGCGTGTTGGCTGTCGCAGCTTCTTGGCCTGCCCAGAGCAGGTCCATCACTGCCCGTTCCAGTTCACCGAGACTTGCCATTGCGTACATCCTTCTATGCCTGCCGCGCCGGCGTCATGCTGGGAAACTGCTGGTGCCTGCCGGGGCGGTGTGTGTGAATACTTCGTTTACAAATTTACCGCGTTTTGCGCATTCTTTCTACATGAAGTAGAACACGGCCGCCCGGCGTGTCGCACCGCCGGCCCGCGGCGGCGGGAGAGGGTCTTTGTTCCATTGCAGGCCGTGACGTGCCGTGGGAGTCTGAGTTACGGGGAAGCGACGATGTGTTCTACACTCTGTAGAAGAATTACTTCTACGCCACGTAGAAGTTGCTCGGACCTAGCCAAAAGTAGGGACTGCCTTGGACGCCTTGGAAATCGCACGCTGGCAATTCGGAATCACCACGGTCTACCACTTCATGATGGTGCCGCTCACGATCGGCCTCGGGCTGGTGGTGGCTGTGATCCAGACGCTCTGGTACCGCACCGGCAAGCCGGAATATCTGCGCATGACCAAGTTCTGGGGCAAGCTCTTCCTGATCAACTTCATCATGGGCGTGGCCACCGGCATCGTGCAGGAGTTCCAGTTCGGCATGGCCTGGAGCGAGTACAGCCGCTTTGTCGGTGACGTCTTTGGCGCCCCGCTGGCCCTGGAAGCGCTGTTGGCGTTCTTCGTCGAGTCAACCTTCCTGGGCCTGTGGATCTTCGGCTGGAAACAGCTCAAGCCCGCCGTCCACCTGGCCTGCCTCTGGATCGCCGTCATTGGTTCCGTCTTCTCGGCCTACTTCATCATCGTGGCCAACAGCTGGATGCAACACCCCGTCGGCGTCGAAATGGTCAACGGCCGGCCCGTCATGACCGACGCGTGGGCCGTCTTCACCAACAACACGGCCCTGGTGGCCGTGCCCCACACTCTCTTCGGCGCCCTCGCCGTCGCCGGCGGGTTCCTGCTCGGCATTGCCTGGTACCACCTGTGGCGCCGCCGCCACGACGGCATCGACACCATCGGGGGCGACGGCAAGGTGATCCCCGACGAAGCCGCCGGCATCCTCGGCCGGGACCGCAGTGACCACACCGTCTGGATCCGCTCGCTGAGGATCGGCGCCGTCGTCGCCATGATTTCCTTCGCGGGCACCGCCGTCACCGGAGATCTTCAGGGCAAGCTCATGTTCGAGCAGCAGCCCATGAAGATGGCCGCCGCCGAGGCTGCCTGCCATGATGGCACCGGCTTCTCGGTCCTCAGCGTCGGCAACCTCGGCGCCAAGAACTGCGATGACATCGTGGCCGTGATCGAGGTCCCCGGCATCCTGTCCTTCCTGGCCAAGGGCGACTTCACCACGGAGGTCAAGGGCGTCAACAGCCTGCTGGGCGAGTACCAGGCCAAGTACGGCACCACCCTGCCGGACAACCCCATCTACGGGGACCGCGCCGGACAGCAAATCCAGTACGTGCCCGTCATGGAAGTCACCTACTGGGGCTTCCGGATGATGATCGGCTTCGGCGGCGTGGCCGCCCTCGCCGCCCTCCTGGCACTGTGGGCCACCCGCAAGGGAACCGTGCCGGCCTCCCGCGGCCTCATGCGCCTGGCGGTGTTCGGGATTCTCGCACCGTTTGGTGCCAACGCGGCGGGCTGGATCTTTACCGAGATGGGCCGCCAGCCGTTCGTCGTCGCTCCCAACCCGGACCCCAGCGGCATCGACCAGGTCTTCATGTTCACCGCCGCGGCCGTCTCACCGGGTGTTTCGGCCGGAGAGATCCTGACCTCCCTTGTGGTCCTGACCTCCATCTATGCTGTGCTGCTGGTGGTGGAGGTCAAGCTCCTGGTCAAGTACATCCGCGGCGGCGTGGCCTCGGCCATGCCGGAACTTGCCCACGCTCCCGTTGACGAAAACGAGGACACCACCCCCCGGGGCGGTCCCGGCAAACCCGACGACGACGTCCTGGCGTTCGCCTACTAGGCGCCCGCCCGGCAACCCACCACCCAGCAACCCACACGAAAAATACGCAGAGGATTCTCAGCATGGAACTGCTACCCACCATCTGGTTCGTTGCCATCGCGGTGCTGTGGACGGGCTATCTCTTCCTCGAGGGCTTCGACCTCGGCGTCGGCATGCTGATGAAGGGATTCGCCCGGAACAACACGGAACGCCGCGTCCTGATCAACACGATCGGCCCGGTCTGGGACGGCAACGAAGTCTGGCTCCTGACCGCCGGCGGCGCCACCTTCGCGGCGTTTCCGCTCTGGTACGCCTCGCTGTTCTCCGCCCTGTACCTGCCACTCCTGCTGGTCCTCGTGGCGCTCATTTTCCGGGCGGTCGCCTTCGAATACCGCGGCAAGGTGGACAACCCCCGGTGGCGCGCCCGCTGGGACTGGGCCATCTCGGCAGGGTCGTTCGTCGCGGCCTTCGGCGTCGGCGCCGCACTGGCCCTGACCACCACGGGACTGCCGCTGAACGCCAACGGCGACCGAGAGGGCGGCCCGTTTGCCTGGTTCAGCGGCTACGCCGTGCTCGGCGGGCTCGCCGTCGTCGGATTTTCCCTCCTGCACGGTCTCGGGTTCCTGGCCCTGAAGACCGACGGCGAGGTACGCCACCGGGCGCGGGCCTGGTTCGTCCGGCTGCTGCCCGTGCTGCTGCTGCCCATGGCCGGCTGGGCGGTGAGCCTCCAGCTCCTCAGCGGCGAGGCGTGGACCATCGCCGCCGTGGTCGGCGCCGTCGCCGCCGCAGTCCTGGCGTGGAATTTCGCCCGCAAGGGTGCCGAAGGCCGTGCCTTCATGTCGCTGGGTGCATTCCTCCTGCTCGGCAGCGCCTCCATCTTCGGTGCCGCCTTCCCCGTGGTCCTTCCGTCCACGCTGGATCCCGCGTTCAATCTCACCGTCTCCAACGCCTCGTCCTCGGACTACACCCTGGGCCTGATGAGCATCGTGGCCTGCATCGGGCTGCCGCTGGTCCTGGCGTACCAGGCCTGGACGTACTGGGTGTTCCGGCGCCGGGTGAGCGCAGCGCATATCCCGGAGGCGCACAGCTTCCTTCCCGCGATCGCCGCCAAAGCGCTGGCACCGAAGGACTAACTTCCCAGATGAGACCGTTCCCCGCCGGCCCCTCGACC
>NZ_CAKKMM010000522.1:0-3297 GCF_918698205.1 Microbacterium sp. Bi128
GTACTCGATCGACGGACCCCACCTCGCGGCTCCTTCGCCGCAACGCACCCCGGTGCTTTTCCAGGCCGGGAGCTCCGGCCGCGGCCAGCAGTTCTGCGCCGCCAACGCCGAGGCCACCTTCACCCTCGCGCCGAGCACCGAGGTGGCCGCGAAGTACACTGCGGCCGTCCGGGAACAGGCCGTTGCCGCCGGCCGCCATCCGGATGACGTGAAGTTCCTCCAGGGTATGCACTTCGTGGTGGGCGGCACCGAAGCCGAGGCGAACCGCAAGGCCGAAGAGCTCGAGGACAGCCTGGACATTGAGGCCCTGCTGGCCCACGTGGGCGGCGGGTTCGGCGTCGACCTCGGCGGCCTGCCGCTGGACACCCCGCTCGGGGACCTTGAAACGGAAGGCAGCCAGGGACATCTCACGGCTATCCGCGCCTCCGTCCGCGGCGGCAACCCCACCCTCCGCGACATTGCGCTCTACCGCAGCCGGGCCAACCGGGTGGTGGGAACGCCGGACCAGATTGCCGACCGTCTCGAGCAGTGGCAGGACGCCGGAATCGACGGCATCAACATCATCAACCAGACCATCCCCGGCTCCTACACCGACTTCATCGACGGTGTGCTGCCCGAACTGCGCAGCCGCGGCCTCGCCCAGACCGGCTACGCGCCGGGAACCCTGCGCGAGAAGCTCTTCGGCGCCGGGCCGCGGCTCAACGGACGCCACCCCGCGGCGGCCTTCCGGGGAGCCTTCACCGATTTCTCCGCGGCGGCCGAAAACCAGCGCGCCAGCGTTACCGCCCAGTCATAGCCCAGCGCGAACCACCACAAAGGACCAAGACCATGCAGCGTAGAAATTTCCTCAAATATGCCCTCGCCGGCGCCGGTGCTGTCTCCGCCGCGGCACTGACCGGCTGCGGCCTCACCAATCCCGGCGGTGCCGGCGCCAGCGGCGGCAAGACGATCAAGATTATCGTCACCGAGTCCGCCCCGTACCAGGAACCGACCAAGCTGGCCCAGAAGCTGCTCGCGGCCCAGGGCTGGACCCTGGAGCCCACGTACGTCACGGACATCATCCAGCCCAACCTGGCCGTGGCCAACGGCGAATTCGACGCCAACTTCTTCCAGCACAACGCCTACCTGAAGCAGTTCAACCAGGACAAGGGCCTGGAGAACGTGGGACTGTTCTACGTCTACAGCGCCCCGGGCGGCATCTGGTCTGACAAGTACAAGTCCCTGAACGAGCTCCCGGACGGCGCCAAGATCGGCATTCCCGTGGACCCGGCGAATAACGGCCGTGCCCTGTTCATGCTGCGCGACGCCGGCCTGCTGGAGCTGTCTGACGCCACCGTGATCCACACCTCGCAAAAGAACATCACGGCCAACCCGAAGAAGCTGCAGTTCGTGGAAGTGGACCAGCAGTCCCTCGCCAAGACCCTTCCCGATGTCGACGCCGGCTTCCTGGTCGCCCGGATGGCCGCGGATGCCGGGCACAGCAAGGACGACGCGCTGGCCTTCGAAAAGGAAGCGGACCAGGTCCCGTTCCGGATCGTGGTTGCCGGGCGGAAGGATTTTGCCGGGTCGGAGAAGGCCGCGGCCCTCAAGGCCGCCTTCCAGTCCCCGGAGGTCAAGGCCTGGTTTGCCAGCTACCAGAAGGGCATCCTGCCCACCCCCTGGGACCAGGACCCCGCCGCCGACGCCGCCAAGCTCTAGCCCGGCCACCAGCAACCAAGGGAACGCATGTCCTACGCACCAGAGACCACAGCCCCCGCAGCACATTCAGCACCATCAGCGCCGTCGGCCGAAGCCGCCTACGAGAGGCTGGCGCAGCGTTTCCGGCCCGTGTTTGCCCGGATCGCGGAGGACGCGCTGGCCCGCGAGCAGGACAGGGTCCTGCCCTTCGAACAGGTCCGCTGGCTGAACGAGGAAGGCTTCGGCCGGCTGCGTGTGCCCACGGAACACGGGGGCGACGGCATCGGCTTTGAGCCCTTCTTCCGGCTGCTCATCGAACTCGCCGAGGCGGATTCCTCCGTGGCCCACCTCTACCGCTCGCACTTCGCGTTCGTGGAAACCGTCGGCCTGGAATCCGCGGACTTCCGGAACCGCTGGTACCCGAAAGTGGTGGCCGGCGAGATCTTTGGAAACGCCGCCACGGAGAAATCCGGCAATGTCCTCGGCACCACCGGAACCAAGCTGACGCGCCACGGCGGGGACTGGCTCTTGAACGGCAGGAAGTACTACACCACCGGCACCATCTTCGCCGAGTGGATTGCCGTCATGGCCAGCACCGAGGGCGTGGAGGGCCGCCAGTACGCCGTGGTCAGCACCACCCAGCCCGGAGTGGAAATCCTCGACGACTGGGACGGGTTCGGCCAGCAGCTGACCGGCACCGGCACCACGATTTTCCGTGACGCCGTGGTGCCGGACACCAACATCATCCGGCGCTCGGAATCCACCACGCACGAGCCGGCCTTCTTCCAGCTGGTCCTGCTCGCCGTCCTGGCGGGCATCGGCCGGGCGGCGCTGGCCGACGCGAGGGCGCTGGTCCGCGACCGCAAGCGCACCTTCAACACCGGCTCCGGCGAACTGTTCCGCCACGACCCGCTGATCCTGCAGCTCATCGGCCAGCTCTCGGCCAAGGTCTTCGCGGCGGAATCCGTGGTGCTGGCCGCCGCCCGGGAGCTCGACGCCGGCGCGGACCAGAACCTGGATCTCACCCCGGAACAACGCTACGTCCGCGGCGAGATCGCGGTGGAAAAGGCGCAGCTTCTGGTGCCCGAACTCGTCCAGTCCGCGGCCCAGCAGCTCTTCGACGTCACCGGGGCATCCGCCACGTCGAAGTCGAAATCGCTGGACCGGCATTGGCGCAACGCCAGGACCGTTTCCACCCACAACCCCGCTGTGTTCAAGGCCCGCACCGTGGGCGACTACGAAGTCAACGGCACCACTCCCGAAGGGCTGCACAGCATCGGCGACGCCCGCACCGCCGCGCAGGCAGTGTGAGGCGGGCCGCAGCCGGATAGCCCGCGCAGCCGGGCAGGCCGCAGCCGGATAGGCTCGTGCCATGGACGTTGCCACCCTCCGCGAGATCTGCTTGAGCTTCCCCGGTGCGTTTGAGGATTTTCCTTTCGGCCCGGAGACATCGGTTTTCAAGGTGCGGGCGGGGATATCCGGCGGCACGCGGCAGGACGCCAAGATGTTCGCGGCATCGGCCATGGACCCGGCCGATTGGTCCGTGAGCCTCAAATGCGAGCCGGCCCTGGCCGAACAGCTGCGGGCCATCCCCCCGGAAATCACCGGCGCCTGGCCTAT
>NZ_CAKKMM010000523.1:0-3288 GCF_918698205.1 Microbacterium sp. Bi128
CTTGGTGCCGACGTCGATGCCGCGGGTGGGCTCGTCGATGATCAGCAGCCGGGGGTCCGTGGCCAGCCACTTGGCGAGCACCACCTTTTGCTGGTTGCCGCCGGAGAGCGTGGAGACGGCGTACTCCTGCGAGCCGGTCTTGACCTGGAGCCGTTTGCTCCATTCCTGGGCCGCGCGCCGCTCGGCGCCCCCGTTGATCAGGCCCGCCGTCGTGTACTTGTTGCGCAGCGTGAGCGTGACGTTCCGGGCCACGGACAGGTCCATCACGAGGCCCTGCTTGCGGCGGTCCTCCGGCACGAAGCCCATGCCGGCGGTGATGGCCACCTGGGGATTCCTCGGCCTGAGCTTGCGTCCGTCGAAGGTGATATCGCCGGCGTCGTAGGGGTCGATGCCGAATACGGCACGGGCCACCTCGGTGCGGCCGGCGCCGACGAGGCCGGCCAAGGCAACGATTTCCCCGGCGCGGACCTCGAAGCTGATATCGCGGAACACCCCGGCGCGGCTGAGGCCGTCCACTTTCAGGACCACGTCGCCGATCTCGGCGGGGGTCTTGGGGAAAAGGGCGCCAATGTCGCGGCCCACCATCTCGCGAACGATCTGCTCGACGGTGACGTCGGCCGTGCGGTGGGTGGAGATGTACCGGCCGTCCCGCATCACGGTGATGCGGTCGCACAGGTCAAAGACTTCGTCGAAACGGTGCGAAATGAAGAGGATGCCGGTCCCGCGGTCCCGGAGGCTCCGGGCCACGGCGAACAGCCGTTCCACCTCGACGCCGCTGAGGGCTGCCGTGGGCTCGTCCATCACCAGGACTTTGGCGTCCAGCGAAATGGCCTTGGCGATTTCAATGATCTGCTGGTCCGCGATGGACAGGCCTTCGGCGATGCGGGTCGGGTCGATCGGAACGCCGAGCCGCTCGAACAGCTTGCGCGCCTCCCTTACCATGGTCGCTTTGCTGATGAGCCCGAAGCGGCCCTTGGGCTGGCGGCCGATGAAAATGTTCTCCGCGACGCTCAGGTCGGGGAAGAGCGTGGGTTCCTGGTAGATGACCGAGATTCCGGCGTCCTTGCTCTCGGCAACATTGCGGAACTGGACGCTCTGGCCTGCCACCTGGAAGTCGCCGGAATCGGGGTGGTGCAGGCCTGCGAGGATTTTCACCAGAGTGGACTTGCCGGCGCCGTTCTCGCCGACGAGTGCGTGGATTTCGCCGGCCTCGATGTGGATGGTGCCGTCGGCCAGGGCGACCACCGGGCCGAAGGTCTTGGCTGCGTGGGAGAGCGAGAGGACCGGAACCTGCTCCCCCTCAGCGGGGCCGGACCGGGAACTGTGTGTCTGCTGCATAAAATTGACCGCACCTTTGGGGCTTAGTGAACACTGAAATGAATCGTTTCATAACGAGTTGTGATTTGAATCATAAGGTCTTCAAATCAACACGTCAACTGACGTCAGGCATTCATGACGCTGCTTTTGATTCGTTTCAATGAAAGGGTTCAAAGTGGACCCCGGACGGGTATCCTGAAGTGACTATTTTGCGTACGCGCCGCCTGGCCCCAGGGGCTGCGGCGTCCACCTTCAGGAGCACAGGAAATGGTTTCAGCGAGCGTCAAGGACGTCGCGGCACTGGCCGGCGTCTCGGTGGGGACGGTCTCCAATGTGCTGAACCGGCCGCAGAAGGTTTCCGCGGAAGTTACCCTGAGGGTCCAGTCCGCCATCGACAAGCTCGGCTTCGTCCGGAACGACGCCGCGCGCCAGTTGCGCGCGGGCATGAGCCACAGCATCGGCCTGGTGGTCCTGGACGCTGCCAACCCCTTCTTCTCGGATCTGGCCCGGGGCGCGGAGGACCGCGCCGCCGCGGAGAACTTCACCGTCCTCGTCGGCAACAGCAACGAGGACGAAGGCCGGGAATCCGCGTATCTGGACCTCTTTGAGCAGCAGCGCGTGCGGGGCGTGCTGCTGTCCCCGGTAGGAAATGTGATTCCCCGGTTGGAGCAGCTCCGGCGCCGGGGCATCCCTACAGTGCTCGTGGACCGGCAGACAGAGAACACGAGCTTCTCCTCCGTGGCCGTGGACGACCTGGCGGGCGGGGAGATGGCTGCGGCCCACCTGTTGTCGCTGGGCAGGCGGCGGATCGCGTTTGTCGGCGGACCGGCAAGCATCCGGCAGGTAGCGGACCGTTTGGCAGGGGCGCGGAAGGCCATCGACGCCGTTGCGGGTGCAACGCTGGAGGTCATCGCCACGGAATCCCTGACCGTGCTTTCGGGCAGGGCGGCCGGCGAGTCCATCCAGGCCCGGCCCGAAGCCGAACGCCCGGATGCGATCTTTGCAGCCAACGACCTGCTTGCCGTGGGTGCCCTGCAGGGCCTGATGCTCATGGGCGGCGTCAAGGTGCCGCAGGAGATAGCCCTGATCGGCTACGACGACATAGAGTTCGCCGCCGCCGCCGTCGTCCCGCTGTCCTCCATCCGGCAGCCCAGCGCCCTCATCGGCTCCACCGCACTGGAACTGCTGCTCCGGGAGGCGGCATCGGAGGACGGCTTCGCACCCACCCAGGTGGTCTTTCCGCCCGAATTGATAGTGAGGGCATCCACGCAGGGCTGAAAGGAGGCCCCGATGGGCAGCACAGATTATGAGTTCCGGACCGTCTGGCGCGTGGCGGGCACGCCGGAGGAGGTCGCGGCTGTCCTGGGCGACGCCACCGCCCTGCCCCGCTGGTGGCCTTCCGTCTATCTCAGCGTTGAGCCCGTGGCCGGCGGCCCGGAGCCCGGGCCCGGAATGCACAGACCCGTACGCCTCTACACGAAGGGCTGGCTGCCCTATACGCTCCGCTGGACCCTCACGGTTACGGAGCCCGTCACGGCCCGCGGCTTCGCCCTCACCGCGGCAGGCGATCTGAACGGCACCGGCCGCTGGACCTTCGAGCCGGACGGGCCGGAAACGGTCATCACCTACGACTGGCGCGTCAGCGCCGCCAAGCCCCTGCTACGGCGGCTGAGCTGGCTGCTGAAGCCGGCCTTCGCCGCCAACCACCGCTGGGCGATGGCCCGCGGCCAGGAGAGCCTCGCCCTGGAACTGCGCCGGCGCCGCGCGGCAGCGGGGGGCAGCTCGGGGCGCACGGCGGCCGGGCCAGCGGCTGTCCCACCGCCTCCGCCGCCCACCTTTGCCTGGCTGACCCGGCGCGCAGCGCGCACGGACACGTAGGCGGCCGCCTAACGTCCGGAGTTCTGCCCGGGCTCTTGCCCTGAACTTCCGGCCCTGGACTTGTGCACAACAGTAAGTCAGTGTCTCATTCAC
>NZ_CAKKMM010000524.1:0-3282 GCF_918698205.1 Microbacterium sp. Bi128
ACTGGAGGGGCTGCGGGATGGCGGTGGCCGAATGCTGGCGCAGGAAGTCCAGCATCGCCGCGGCGTCCTGGCCGGTGTCGAGGGCCCGGCGCACGGAGGAGACGGAGAACCGGTAAATGGTGGCCGGTCCCTGCCCTTCGGCCGTGGCCATGGTCAGGAGCCGTTCGCTCAGTTCGGGGTCGAGGTAGCCCGGCGCCACCGCCGTCAGGTCCGCCTGCAGCAACACGTGCTGCAGGGCCGCCGGCAGGTGTTCGCCCAGGATCCCCAGGGCGTCGTCCGGCTGCTCGGCGGCGATCGCGGCGCCCAGCTGGCTCAGCGCCCCGGAGCCGATCAGGCCAAGCATCTCGGCCTCCGCGAGGATGCCGCGGATCAGCGAGCTGAAGCGCCTGGCCATCCGGGGCTGCGTCCACTCGGCACGCTCCAGCACGGCGGCGGCATCGAGGACGGGGGCCTGCCCGTTGGGCGCCACGGCCTCAAGGGTGAGTTCGTGCAGGATTTCCAGGACCCTTTTCCGGACCACCGGGGCGTCCGGCCGCTGCGCCTCGGCGGAGAGCGCATTGATGGTGGTCCCGGCCGGGCCCCGGTGCCCGGCCGGGCCCGGGGCGGCAGCATTCACCGGCTGGCCCACGAGGGACGGTGCGCGCTCGCTGGCCAGCCAGGCGTTGACCAGCCACAGCCACTGCTCCTGCCGCGGCAGCGACAGCCACTCCAGCTGCGGCGGCTGCACCCACGCAGAACTGTCGACGTCCAGCCGCAGCAGACCGGCCATTCCGCAGAGCTCCGCGAGGACGCCGGCCTCGTGCACGTCCATCCGCAGGGAATCCGCCAGCCGCTTCATCTCCCGGACCCCGACGCCCCCGCTTCGCAGCGTCGCCAGCGGCTGTTCGCGCACGGTGTAGAGCACTTCGCCGACGAGCCGCAGCGTCTCGGCGATGGCGCCCAACGCGGCGTTTCGGCGCAGCCCCGCGCTCGTGTTGCCCAGCCGGGGGACAGGCGGCGTGAGCGAAAAGTTCTCGATGACAAACCCGCCGCGCAGCGACACTCCGACGCTGTGCGGCAGTTCGACGTGCGCGGCGTCCAGCGGTACCAGCAGCCCGCGCGCCAGCAGCCAGTCCACGGGGCCGACGTCGGCGCCTTCGTGGAGCACGGACGCCCGGCGCTGCGCCTGCGGGACGGCGCCCATGGCCCAGTTCCCGAACCGGGCCAGAAGGGCGGCGGTCCGGTCCGGTGCGGTGGCCAGGATTTGCTGGAGCGATTCCGGTGTTGCCGTCCAGTGCTGCAGGGACAGGGCGGCTTCCATCGGCGTCGTGGCGGGGGAGATGGACGCCCCGGCGCGGTGAAGTTCCCCCACCAGCTGCACCACGCGCTGCGCGAAAGCAGGCTGGAGCCGCACCAGTTCGGTGTAGCTGCGCCCCAGCCCCGCAGGGTAGATGCCAATCACGTCCTTGAGGCTGCCGACCGGAAGGTAGTGGCGCTGCTTGGCGGCGGCGGGGGTCGCGCCGTGCGGCGGATCTGCGCGGTGGACGAGGGCCAGTTCCTGCAGGGAATGGAGGAGCCGGTCGACGGCGGCAACCGAGGAGCCGTTGATCAGTTTCTTCAGCATCGCCGCCGACGCGCTGTGCCCGGTATCGGCGTTGGTGCACAGGTGCAGGGTTTCCAGGACCTGCATCTGCGGGCGGTTGAGCCGTTCGAGTGCCCGCTGGACGCTGACGCGTCCGCTGGCGCGGGCGGCGAGGGCGGCGAAGTCCGGGACGCCGGGAGAAATCAGGTCCGGCCGCGCGGAGAACAAGGCCCGCAACGATTCGTCGCTTCGTGCCTGAAGTTCCTTGCTGAGCGCGCGGATGAGGGACATCGCTCCAACGTTACCTTTCGCCGGGCCCGTGCGGGCGGCGCCGGGCTGCCACCGCGTCGACAACGAGGGCCAGCATGAGCAGGAATGCCACCGGGAGGCCGTAGAGGGCCGTCGAGGTAATCCAGGCGGGCGCCACGGCATTGTTGAAGGCCATCGCCATGACAGCGCCGACGGCAACGAGGGACAGCACAGCAAGGGTGGCCGCTACGATCATCAAAGGCCGCCGGTAACGCGTCAGTGTCATGGGGGCAACGCTAACAGTCCGGCATCGCCCGCGCCTCAAGCCGTTAAAGTGAACCAGGCAGGATAACCTTGGAGATACAGACCAACACGGTCCGGGCAGTCATACCCTGAACCCGCGTATCCATGCGGATGCGGTGACCGCCGGCCGTGTCCCCGCAGAACGAAGAAGGTTGATTACGTGCCTACCGGCAAGGTCAAGTGGTATGACAAGGAAAAAGGCTTCGGATTCCTCGCGGGCGAGGACGGCCAGGAAGTCTTCCTGCCCAAGTCCGCGCTGCCCGAAGGCATCACGGAGCTCAAGGCCGGCACGCGTGTTGAATTTGGTGTAGCCGACGGACGCAAGGGTGCCCAGGCCCTGGGCCTGCGCGTGCTGGACAAGACGCCGTCCATCGCCAAGGCAAAGCGGCCCAGCGCCAGGGACCTTGCCCCGCTGGTCCAGGACCTCGTCAGCGTGCTGGATAACCTGTCCGGGACCCTGTCCGCGGGCAAGTACCCGGAAGGCAACAAGGGCAAGGCGATCGCAGCGGCCCTCCGTAAGGTTGCCGACGAGCTGGACGTATAAGGCTTTTGATGACTCAGGAACCTGATCAGTTGCCGGCGCCGGACGCCGGAACCGCAGCGCCCACCGGGGCCAAAACAACCGGCTCCAAGCAGGGAATCCGCCCGCGCGCCGGCGTGCCCGTCTGGCGCACCGGCAAGCCTGACGCCTTCCTGGCCGCCGCCGTCGACGTCGCCCGCACCGCGGTGGAGGGCATTGCCCCCGCCGAGCAGATCGGCGAGCACATCGGTGCCCGGAGCGAGGGCGACCGCCTGGTGACCCACCTGTTCGAATCCAGGCTCCCCGGCTACCTGGGCTGGCAGTGGTACGCCGTGCTGACACGCAACTCGCGCTCCAAGGTGGTCACGGTGGACGAACTTGGGCTCCTGCCCTCCGAGGACTCCATCCTGGCACCGGCCTGGGTTCCGTGGGCCGAACGGGTCCGCCCGGAAGACGCGCAGGCTGACGAGGCTGCCGAGGCGCCGTCCGGTTCCGAAGCGCCGTCACAGGCGTCCGACGCCGACCAGCAGGATGACACGGACGACGCCGACGACACTGACACCGACGACGACGACGCTGACGCCGACGCCGACACTGACGACGACGAGCGGGAACGCTCCACGGGCGAGGCCGACTAGCGGTTGGAAGC
>NZ_CAKKMM010000525.1:0-3273 GCF_918698205.1 Microbacterium sp. Bi128
CCCGCGTCACCGCGACCGACCGGTCCGCCGCTGCCGTCGACTCAGCCCTGGCCACCTCCCGGGCCAACGGCCTGGACGGTCGGATCGACGTGCTTCAGGACGACGCCATGAGCTCCCTCCCGGACGCCAGCGCGGACCTGGTGCTGCTCAACCCGCCCTTCCACCTGGAAGCGGCGGTCCACTTCGGCGCGGGGATCAAGCTGATCGAAGCGGCCGGCAGGGTGCTTGCCCCGGGCGGGGAGCTCTGGACCGTGTTCAACAGCCACCTGCACTACCGGCCGGCCCTGGAACGGCTGATCGGTCCCACCCGCGAGGCCGGCAGGAATCCAAAATTCACGGTCACGGCCAGCACCCGGCGGCCTTGACGCAAGAAACTTTGTGTCGGTAAAGCGCAAGTGTGGGCGCACGCCTGCACGTAACGTACGATTCTGACAACTGCTGTGCGTGGCCAAAACGTTTAGAGGTATCAGTGACCGAGTTCCGGCAACCCTCGCCGAGGCGAGGGACCAACCTACCGAAGATGGGCGACTTCAACCTCACAGTCATCCTCGACGCCATCCGCCGCACGCCCGGCGGGCTGAGCCGGGTGGAACTGGCCCAGATTGTCGGACTCTCGCCGCAGACCATCTCCAACATTTCCCGCCGCCTGCTGGACCAGCACCTGATCGTCGAAGCGGGCAAGGAAGGCACCGGGCCGGGCAAGCCCAGGACCATGCTCCGGCTGAATCCCGCGGGGATGTATGCCGTGGGCGTCCACCTGGACCCGGCCGTCCTCACGTTCGTCGTGCTGGACCTGCTCGGCGCCGTCGTCCGGCACTCACGGATCACCACCCCGCCCGGCACCGACCCCAGGGCTGTCATTGACACCATCGCGGGCGAAATCAAGAGGCTCATCCTGGACTCCGGGGTGGACCCGGACCGGATCGCCGGGCTCGGGGTTGCGTCGCCGGGGCCCATCGACCTCAACGAGGGCGCCGTCGTGGACCCGCCGCTGCTGCCGGGCTGGGACCACGTGGGGCTGCGGGATGCCCTCGCGGAAGCCACGGGCCTATCGACACTCATGGACAAGGACGTCACCAGCGCAGCCGTGGCCGAAACCTGGGCCGGGGGCCCCAGCGGCGAGGGCAGCTTCGTCTTCATGTATATGGGGACCGGGATCGGCTGCGGCATCGTGCTCAACGACGAAGTCGTCCGCGGGACCTCGGGCAACGCCGGGGAAATCGGGCACATCATCGTCGACCCGGGCGGTGCCCTCTGCGACTGCGGGCAGCACGGCTGCGTGAAGTCCTCCGCCATTCCGCAGGTCCTCGTGGCGCAGGCTGAGGCGGCCGGGATATTGAATGGTTCACTCCAGGACAGGAGCGCACCGGCAGTTCAGGAACGGTTCGCCGAGTTGTGCGCGATCGCCGACGCCGGCAACGACGAGGCCAAGGAAATCATTCGTGGGTCCGCAGTGCTCGTGGCCCGTGCGGTGTCGGTCGTCACCAACGCCCTGGACGTGGACCGGGTAGTGTTCGGCGGCCCGTTCTGGACCTGCCTCTCGGCGGCTTACCTCGAGCTGGTCCCCGGTCTGGTTGAGGCGAACAGTGCCACCCGGAGGATCCATGGGATCGAAGTCGTGGGCACGGGGGTAGGAGAGGACGTCGGCGCCGTCGGTGCGGCCTGCCTGGTGCTCGAACACACGCTGGCCCCGCGTTCCCAGCGGCTGCTCCTGGGCGACTAGACAGAGGCTAACCGGGCTCAGTCGATGTCCTCTACCACCGTCCCATACGGGATGGTGTCATCCAGATGCGCCTGGTGGCCATGCGGAAGCACGAGAATCCGGACCCCGTGCAACCTCTCTGCGGCCGACTGCATGAGGACTGGCCGGACGGTGTTGATGAAGCTCTCGCTCTTGCCGGCGAGGTACTGCTGATAGCTGGCTGGAAGCTGAATCATGGCAACAGGATAGTCCTGCCAGGATGCGTTGGGGAGAGCGGGCCGCGTGGGGCGAAAATCGCGCCTTGGGCGAACATTGTTCTGCCCGGCGCCGCAAACGGCCGTAAAGGTGCGTCTTAATTCGGGGACCGACTTGAAGGGCCCCACGGCCCGGCCTTAGAGTTCTATACAAGTTACCTCAGTAACGTGTCAGCGATCCTCCGCTGAAAGCTGCCCCCGGGCGGCCCAGGAGGGTGTGGGTGCCCCCATGTGGGCCTGACATTTGCTCACGGACAACTTCGTATCAGGCGTAACAGTCGCGGCTGCGCCCTGCTGAAGTTCCCTCCGTGTTCCCCAAACTCAATTCACTGACGACGGAGTTTCCGTTTCTGGTTCCGGTCCTTCGGGGCTTCCGGATCTCCCGGCGGCAGTGTTCAAAGCCAAGGACGCAAATGTCACCACCAAGCCTTATCGATTCCCATCCCAATCTTGCCGGCGCGGCCCCTGTTCCAACGGCTCCAACCGCAGCACCGCCGTCGATCTCGTCAACCGGCTCGTGCAGGAAACGACGCTCCGGCCCCTGGCCCACCTGACCTGTGTGGGGAATTCCCCGCAGGAACTGGCGGAGATCATCGGCGAACTGCTCGACGTCGGCGTCCGCGGCATCCTCGCCCTCCGCGGCGACCGGCCCAAGGATGGAGAAACCCCGCCGCCGGGATCGCTCCGCTACGCCCAGGACCTGATCGAACTCATCCGCCGCGTGGAGCAGCGCCGTTCGGCGCTGTTGTGCGCCGGCAGGGTCGCGGTCGGCGTCGCCGCCTACCCGACCCGGCACCCGGAATCCCCGAGCGAGGCGCACGACGTCGAGGTCCTGCTGGCCAAGCAGCGCTCCGGCGCCGACTTCGCCATCACCCAGGTCTTCTTCCACACCGAGCAGTACGCCGACCTCCTGGCCCGGGCACGCCGGGCCGGGGTGACCATCCCGATCATTCCCGGGGTCATGCCGCTCACCAGCCTCCGGCGGCTCGCCCGGCTCGGGGAACTGACCGGCGTCGAACCGGCCCCGGAACTCATCGAACGCCTCGCGGCTGCCGACACCGACGCCGAACGGACCCGGATCGGGGTCAGCGCCACCGTTGATCTCGCCAACGCAGCCCTGGACGCCGGAGCCCCCGGCATCCACCTCTACACGTTCAATGAGCACGCCGCGGCACTGGACGTGCTGGACAAACTCGCGCTGCCCCGCCCGCACCGCGGCAACAAGAACGGCGGCAACCGGCACACGGCCAGCCGCCGCCAGCTCGCCAGCTGACCGCGCCAGGAAAACACAACTTCCCTCCGCACCACACCACCAAC
>NZ_CAKKMM010000526.1:0-3271 GCF_918698205.1 Microbacterium sp. Bi128
GCCGTGGACGCCATGCGCTCCTTCCTGCAGACCGTGCACTTCAACGGCGTCGTTGTCATCGGTGAGGGTGAGAAGGACGAAGCCCCGATGCTGTTCAACGGCGAGCACGTCGGTGACGGCACCGGCCCCGAGTGCGACGTCGCCGTCGACCCCATCGACGGAACCCGGCTGACCGCCCTTGGCATCAACAATGCCCTGGCCGTCCTGGCCGTGGCCGAACGCGGCTCCATGTTCGATCCCTCCGCCGTGTTCTACATGGAAAAGCTCGTCACCGGCCCGGAAGCGGCCGACATGGTGGACCTGCGTCTGCCGGTCAAGCAGAACCTGCACCTGATCGCCAAGGCCAAGGGCGTCAAGGTCAACCAGCTCAACGTCATGATCCTGGACCGCGACCGGCACCGCCCCCTCGTGGAGGAAATCCGCGAAGCCGGCGCCCGCACGAAGTTCATCATGGACGGCGACGTCGCGGGGGCCATCGCCGCTGCGCGTGCCGGCACCGGAGTCGACGCCCTCATGGGCATCGGCGGAACCCCGGAAGGCATCGTCGCGGCCTGCGCCATCAAGTCCCTCGGCGGCGTCATCCAGGGCCGCTTGTGGCCCACGAGCGACGAAGAGAAGCAGAAGGCGATCGACGCCGGCCACGATCTGGAGCGCGTGCTCTCGACCAACGACCTCGTCTCCAGCGACAACTGCTACTTCGCGGCCACCGGCATCACCGACGGCGACCTCCTCAAGGGCGTCCGCTACTCCAAGGACAAGGTCCTCACCCAGTCCATCGTGATGCGCTCCAAGTCCGGCACGATCCGCTTTGTCGACGGCGAACACCAGGCCAGCAAGTGGGAAGGCTACGCCCGCAGGAGCTAGCACCTGAACGGCAACACTGAACTGCACGATAGAGCACAGCGAATCCCGGGCCGCCTCCGCGGTCCGGGATTCGTCGTCTTAAACCAGGTGCATGATGACGTGTCTATTGCGGTGCGGCGGCCGGGGCCCGTGGGATTAGATAGGGTGGAGCCATGACGTGGCTCGTAACTGGCGGTGCAGGATATATCGGTTCTCATGTGGTTTCCGCTTTGCGCGGTGCCCGGATTCAGCCGGTGGTGATTGACTCCCTCTCCAGCGGGCACCGTGAGTTCGTGCCGGCCGATGTGCCGTTCATCCATGGCAGCATCCTCGACGCCGACCTCGTGGCCCGTACGCTGCGGGAGCACGCGGTGACCGGGGTGATCCACCTGGCCGGTTTCAAGTACGCGGGGGTTTCCGTCCAGGAGCCGCTGCTGACTTATGAACAGAACGTCACGGGCACCGCGCAACTGCTCAAGGCCATGGAGCTCACCGGCGTCGACAAACTGGTGTTCTCCTCGTCCGCGGCCACCTACGGCACGCCCACCGGCGACATCGTCACCGAAGCGACGCCCACCAACCCGGAATCGCCCTACGGCGAGAGCAAACTCATCGGCGAGTGGCTGATCCGTGACCAGGGCAGGGCCCGGGGCCTGAGCCACACCTCGCTGCGGTATTTCAACGTGGTCGGCTCAGGTGCGCCCGAGCTTTACGACACCAGCCCCCACAACCTTTTCCCGATCGTGCTGCGGGCGCTCACGGCCGGTAAGACGCCGCGCATCAACGGCATCGACTACAACACGCCGGACGGAACTTGCGTGCGCGACTACGTGCACGTGGCGGACCTGGCCACCTCGCATGTGGCCGCCGCCCAGGCGCTCGAGGCGGGCAAGCCGCTGGAGCGGGTGTACAACCTCGGATCCGGGGACGGGCTGTCCGTGCGCCAGATCATGACGGCGATGGCCGACGTCACGGGGATCGATTTCGAACCCGAAATCGCGGCGGGCAGGGGATCCGGACCGGATCGTGGCCGACGGCACGCTGGCCGCCCGCGATCTCGACTGGAAGATGCGGCACTCCGTGGAGCAGATGGTGGCCAGCGCCTACGACGACCAGCGGCACGCCATTACGGCCAACTAACGCCCCCACCAACACCGGCCACCGGGAAACAGCGGCCCGGCTGGCCGGGGCGACCCGGTGGCCGGTGCCGCCTGCTGGGCCCTTAGCGGTTTGCGAGGGCCCGGGACCGGGCGCGCAGCTTCTTCGCGAGCTGGGCGCCTTTGCGGGCCAGCTGGTAGCTGCCGTAGCGCACCTTCCGGACCGGCAGGTCCCACGTTCCGGGATACGCGATCCCGCGGCCCCCGAACGACTTCTTGAACGCCGTGAACCCGGCCCATTTGTGGTCGGGCTGGTCCTCCGGCGCCACGCCCCAGAGATCCACGTGCTTGAGGCCCTTCGCCTGGGCGTCCGCGATCAAGGTGACAAGCAGGGGGATGCCCGCGCTGAGTTTGCGGTGGGTGTCGTCCAGGGCGGCGTGCGCGTAGGTCCGGGTGTCGGCCGAGTCGTAGGCCAGGGCTGCGGCGATGGGGTGGCCGTCGAGCTCCGCGATGAACAGCGTCGCCGCGCCGGCCGGCATCAGCGAGAGGGCCACCTGGGTCAGGTATTCGTCGCTTTGCGGCTTGAAGCCGTTGCGGGCGGCCGTCATGTGCAAGAACTCCAGGAGGACGGCGATCTCTGCCGGATCCTGGCTGGAGCGGAAGCTCACGCCCTTCTTGTGGATGTTGCGGAACAGGTTCCGGTTCGCCGGCTTCATATCCGCCAGGACGTCCTTGAAATCCCGGTCGAGGTCCACAATCCAGCTGAGCTCGGGCTGCTGGCTGGCCGGGGCCGGCTGCAGGCCGCGGCTGCGGAGTACCGAGTCGGCTTCGGCTGCGGTGAATCCTGCGGTGACCGGCTCAACCCGGACAAACACGGCCCCGCTGGTCCGGGCGAGGTCCGTCAGGGCCGCCAGTGCGGCGTCGAACGCTGCCAGTGACTCGGCGACCGGGCCGTACGGGGAGTACAGCAGTTTACCGGCCGGATTGGATTCCTCCACCGCAAGGAAGCGCCACCCGGGCCCGGACTGTTCGTGGACGGTGCGTCCCAGCGAACGCTGGAACTGTGCCCACTGCGGGCTCTGCAGGAAATAATCCATGGTGTCAGGCTTCCAATGCGGTGGTGACGGCAAATGCCAGGGCGGGGCCGGTGGCGCCGGAGACGGCGTGGACATTGACCGGTGCCTCGGCGGCGGGCAGGAAGGCACTGGCGCCCCTTTCCAGCCGGAGCTCGCCCTTGGGGGAGTCGAGGCGGACGGAGCCGTGGGTGACAATGACGACGGCGGCACCGGACTGCGCCAACGGGACGGGCTCCGCGCCGGGCGCCACAACAA
>NZ_CAKKMM010000527.1:0-3270 GCF_918698205.1 Microbacterium sp. Bi128
ACGACGGCCTGCTGGACTACGTCAAGCACCTGAACTCCGGCAAGAAGGTTGATGTGGTCCACGAGGACGTCATCGCCTTCGAAACCGAGGACACGGAACGGCACATTGCCCTGGAAATGGCGATGCAGTGGACCAACGCGTACTCCGAAAGCGTCCACACCTACGCCAACACGATCAACACGCACGAGGGCGGCACCCACGAAGAGGGTTTCCGCGCCGCGATGACTTCACTCATCAACCGCTATGCGCGGGAGAAGAACATCATCAAGGAAAAGGAAGACAACCTCACCGGGGACGACATCCGCGAGGGCCTGACGGCAGTCATTTCCGTGAAGCTCTCCGAACCGCAGTTCGAGGGCCAGACCAAGACCAAGCTCGGCAACTCCGAGGTCAAGGGCTTTGTCCAGCGGGTTGTCACCGACGGCCTGGGCGACTGGCTTGAGCGCAACCCCGGCCCCGCCCGGGACGTCATCCGCAAGGCCATCTCCGCAGCCCAGGCGCGCATGGCCGCCCGGAAGGCCCGGGACAACGCCCGCCGCAAGAGCCCGCTGGAATCCTTCGGCATGCCCGGCAAGCTGTCCGACTGCTCCTCGAAGAACCCGGAGAGGTGCGAGGTCTACATCGTGGAGGGTGACTCGGCCGGCGGCTCCGCCAAGCGCGGCCGCAACCCGGAGACCCAGGCCATCCTGCCGCTGCGCGGCAAGATCCTGAACGTCGAGCGTGCCCGGCTGGACAAGGCGCTCGGCAATGCGGAGGTCCAGTCCATGATCACGGCATTCGGCACCGGCATTGGCGAGGACTTCGACATCGCCAAGCTGCGCTACCACAAGATCGTGCTCATGGCCGATGCCGACGTCGACGGCCAGCACATCACGACGCTGCTGATGACGCTGCTGTTCCGCTACATGCGCCCGCTGATCGAAAACGGCTACGTCTACCTCGCGCAGCCGCCGCTGTACCGGATCAAGTGGTCCAATGCCCCGCACGACTACGTCTACAGCGACCGTGAACGCGACGCGAAGCTGCTCTCGGGCCAGGCCGCCGGCCGCCGCATCCCCAAGGACAACGGCATTCAGCGCTACAAGGGCCTCGGTGAAATGGACTACACGGAACTGTGGGACACCACCATGGACCCGGACCACCGGACCCTGCTGCAGGTGACGATGGACGATGCCCTGGCGGCGGACCAGATCTTCTCGGTCCTGATGGGCGAGGACGTTGAATCGCGCCGAAACTTCATTCAGCAGAACGCCAAGGACGTTCGGTTCCTGGACATCTAGAGGGCAGTCAAGCCCCGAATATGCCCGGACTGATATATACCTGAAACGGAAAATATAGACTATGAGTGACGAAACACCAGAGGTGCCGGCCGGCTCCGAGCCCGTCCTTGAAGGCGCCATCCTCGATGGCGACGTACTGACCGACCGCGTCGAGCAGGTGGACCTGCAGACCGAAATGCAGCGCTCCTACCTCGACTACGCCATGGCTGTGATCGTGGGCCGTGCCCTGCCGGATGTCCGCGACGGCCTCAAGCCCGTCCACCGCCGCGTGCTCTATGCGATGTTCGACGGCGGCTACCGCCCGGAACGCTCCTTCAACAAGTGTGCCCGCGTGGTGGGCGAGGTCATGGGCCAGTACCACCCGCACGGCGACACCGCGATCTACGACGCCCTGGTCCGCCTGATCCAGGACTGGACCATGCGCTACCCGCTGGCACTGGGCCAGGGCAACTTCGGCTCGCCCGGCAACGACGGCGCGGCCGCCCCGCGGTACACCGAAACCAAGATGGCGCCGCTGGCCATGGAGATGGTCCGGGACATCGACGAGGAAACCGTCGACTTCCAGGACAACTACGACGGCAAGAACCAGGAGCCGACCATCCTGCCGGCCCGGTTCCCGAACCTGCTGGTGAACGGTTCCTCGGGCATCGCCGTCGGCATGGCCACCAACATCCCGCCGCACAACCTCCGTGAGGTCGCCGACGGTGTGCAGTGGTACTTGGCCAACCCGACCGCCAGCCGCGAAGAGCTGCTCGAAGAGCTGATCCAGCGCGTCAAGGGACCGGACTTCCCGACCGGCGCCACGATCCTGGGCCACAAGGGCATCGAGGACGCCTACCGCACGGGCCGCGGCTCCATCACGATGCGCGCCGTGGTCAACGTCGAGGAACTCCAGGGCCGCACGTGCCTGGTGGTCACCGAGCTGCCGTACCAGGCCAACCCGGACAACCTGGCCATCAAGATCGCCGAACTCGTCAAGGACGGCAAGATCTCCGGCATCGCCGACCTCCGCGACGAGACCTCGGGCCGCACCGGCCAGCGACTGGTGATCGTGCTCAAGCGCGACGCCGTGGCCAAGGTGGTGCTGAACAACCTCTACAAGCACACCCAGCTGCAGGACAACTTCGCCGCCAACATGCTCGCGATCGTCGACGGCGTGCCGCGCACGCTCAGCCTCGATGCCTTCATCCGGCACTGGGTCACGCACCAGATGGACGTCATTGCCCGCCGCACCCGGTACCGGCTGCGGAAGGCGGAGGAGGAAGCGCACATCCTGCGGGCCCTTCTCAAGGCGCTGGATGCGCTCGATGAGGTCATTGCCCTGATCCGTGCGTCCACCACCACCGAAGCGGCCCGCGACGGGCTGATGGAGCTGCTGGACATCGACGAGGTGCAGGCCCGGGCCATCCTGGACATGCAGCTGCGCCGGCTCGCCGCCTTGGAGCGCCAGAAGATCCAGGACAAGCACGCCGAACTTGAGGCCCTGATCGTCGAATACAACTCGATCCTGGCCTCGGAGGAGCGCCAGCGCGAGATCATCAGCACCGAACTCTCGGAGATCGTGGCCAAGCACGGCGATGACCGCCGCACCAAGGTCCTGCTGGGCTACGACGGCGACATGTCCATCGAGGATCTGATCCCCGAGGAGGAAATGGTCGTCACCATTACCCGCGGCGGCTACGTCAAGCGCACCCGCAGCGACAACTACCGCTCGCAGCAGCGCGGCGGCAAGGGCATCAAGGGCGCGCAGCTGCGCGGCGACGACGTCGTCGAACACTTCTTCGTCACCACCACCCACCACTGGCTGCTCTTCTTCACCAACCTGGGCCGGGTCTACCGCGCCAAGGCGTACGAGCTCGTGGAAGCCGGCCGCGACGCCAAGGGCCAGCACGTGGCAAACCTGATGGCGTTCCAGCCGGACGAGCACATCGCCCAGGTGCTGGACCTGCGCGACTACCAGCACGCCCCGTACCTGGTGCTCGCCACCAAA
>NZ_CAKKMM010000528.1:0-3263 GCF_918698205.1 Microbacterium sp. Bi128
TTTTCCACTCTCCCCCATCCCGCTGAGAAGAGACTGAGAGCAGCCTCTCCCTGGGGACGTGCGCGCATGCAGGAGCGCTCCGGCCACCGCCGGGGGTGCCGGCCGGGCGGGCGGCGCCGGCAATGCGGCCGCGGTGGTTGTCCCGAACCGCGCATTGACGCATTCTTGGAGCATGGCACTGGGCAAACGGGCCCCCTCCGGCCCCGGCACGGGCGAGATTCGATGGGGCGTGCGGAAGCGCTCGACGGCGGTCGCCGTCGGCGTCGTAGCCGTGGCGCTGCTGCTCGGCGGCGTCGTCCTTCTGGTCCTGCTGCAGGCGTCCCTGGCGCGGTCGAGCGACGCCGCAGCCCAGCAGAAGGCCCTGGACGTGGTCGCCGAGATGGAGGACATGGACATCGAGGATGCCCGCGCCTACATCATTGACACCGCGCATGCGGGCCAGTTCGTCCAGGTGCTGGATGCCGAAGGGTATGTCCTGGCCAGCTCGGACCCCGAGGTCGCCAACGCCCCGCTCTCAGCCCAGCGGCCCAGCCCGGGCCACACCATGACCCAGGACGTCTCGAGCCTTCCGAGCATCGGGGACACCGACGACTACCACATCGTCACCGTGGGAGCACGGACCGGCACGTTGAGCTATACCGTGGTGGTGGCCCAGGCATCACAGATACAGGCGGACACCATTTCCACCGTTGCGTGGTTCATGCTGGGAGCCACGCCGCTGCTGCTCGGGACCGTGGCCGTGGCCGTATGGCTCCTGGTGGGGCGTTCCCTCCGCCAGGTTGAGCGGATCCGTGGCCAGGTGGCCCGGATCAAGGCCGAGCGGCTGGACGGGCGCGTCGACGTCCCGCCCACCAACGACGAAATCCACGCCCTGGCGCTGACCATGAACACCATGCTGGACCGGCTGCAGGCCTCGGACACCGAACAGCGCAGATTCGTCTCGGACGCCAGCCACGAGCTGCGCAGCCCGCTGGCCACGCTGAGGGCCGGGATCGAGATCGCGGCGGCGGACCCGACCGGGGCGATGTGGCTTCAGATGAAGGATGTCCTCTCCGAGGAGACGGCCCGCATGAGCTTCCTCGTGGAGGACCTGCTGACACTGGCCAAGGCCAACGACGGCGGCCTGCGCGTGGAGCAGAAGGACGTCGATCTTGACGACGTGCTGGACCAGGAGATCCGCCGGCTGCGGTCCACCAGCCGGAACCAGATCTCGGTGCAGCTCGTTCCGACCCGGATCCGCGGCGACGCCCGGCGGCTGGCGCAGGTCCTGCGGAATGTCCTGGACAACGCGGACCGCCACGCCCTGTCCCGGATCGCCGTGGACCTGCACACCGCCGGGGACCGGGTCATCCTCACTGTCGACAACGACGGCGACCCCATCCCGGAGGCGGACCGGGAACGGATCTTCGAACGGTTTGTCCGGCTCGATGGCAGCCGTTCCCGGGAAGGCGGCGGCAGCGGACTTGGCCTGGCCATCGCGGCTGGAATTGTGGCCGCCCATCATGGGAGCATCCGTCCGACGGACGGACCGGCGGGTCACTGCCGCTTTGAGATCACATTTCCCCTTCCGGAACCTGTGGAGCCGGCCGACGTCACTCCTCGGAACTCCCGGCGGCACGGGGTTCAGGGGTCGGGTCGGCGCTGAGCAGATAGCCCATGCCGCGCACCGTGGTCAGGCTGTGGATCCCGAACGGGACATCAATCTTGCGCCGAAGGTAGCCGATGTACACCTCCACCACATTGTTCGCGCCCTCGAAAGCCGGATCCCAGACGTTTTGCAGGATTTCCGCCTTTGAGACGATCTGGTCATGCCGGCGCATCAGATAATGCAGGAGCCCGTACTCCCTGGCCGTGAGGCTGATGAGGGTGTCGCCGCGGCGCACACTGTGGCTGACGGGGTCCAGGGACAGCGTGCCAAGTGTCATGATGACAGGCCTGGCGGGCGCTCCGCGCCGGATCAACGCCCTGATCCGGGCCACCAGCACCAGGAAGCTGAACGGCTTGGTGAGGTAGTCATCAGCGCCCAGGTCGAAGGCATCGGTCTGGTCGTATTCGCCGTCCTTGGCCGTGAGCATCAGCACCGGAGTCCACACCTTGCGTTGCCGCAGTTCCTTCAAGACGTCGTAGCCGTTCATCCGCGGCAGCATGAGGTCCAGCAGGATGGCATCGTACGCGTTCTCCAGCGCCGCCGCGAGTCCCCGCACGCCGTCGTGGGCGACGTCGACGACGAACCCCTCGTTCTTCAGCCCGCGGCGGACTGTTTCCGCCAGGGCATGCTCATCCTCCACCATCAGGATCCGCAATCCAGCCCCCTCTCTTTGGGCCAGTATGGCCCTTCCGGGGCCGGGCTGGAAGGAACCTGGCGGGTCCAGTGGGAGGGGATGCCCGTCGCTGTTCGGTCAGGCCTGTTGGGGAGGACCGAACAGCCACCCCGAAACGTCGCTGCGCAGGACCACGTGCGGTCCGCCGGTGGAACTGACGCTCCCGTTGGGGACGTAGTAGCCGCGCCCGGCTCCGGGGCCGCCGGCTGCGCGGTCGATGGCGTCGGTCAGGCGCCGGGTCAGGTGCCCGCTGGGGCCCAGGGACCGCAGTTCATTGAGTTCGTCCTGCGTGAGCCGTCCCAGCACTGCAGCAATATCGGCCATGGTGAATCCTCCCGACGGATGGTGCGGATGGTGCCCAAGGTGGATGGTGCCTAAAGAATCAGGCTAGGGCACCCAAATTAACGGCGCGTGACGCCCCGGTGACGAGTGGCGAACAAAGCAGGAAGGCCGGCGTCGGGGGCGTCCGCCTCCGGGTGTCATGAGCGTCACTGCCGCGACTGCCCCGGTCCCCAGCATTTACACGGCGTCATGCTGTACGGTTCAATCCCGGAGATCCGGAGATCCGGAGATACAGAGATACGTAGATCCGGCGACACGTAGATCCGGAGAGACTCCGAATCACACGCCCAGCAACTGAAATGAGTATCACCAGGTGGCAACCGATTATGACGAAGTACGCTCCGACGTCGCGGAATCCCGCAACGCTTCCCTGGAGGCGCTCCGTTCGGCGAATGCGCCTGACGCGCGAAGCGTTGTCCGCGAACTCGACGAGGCCGATACCTCCGAAGGCGTGGAACTGCCGGGGGCAGACCTGTCCGGCGAGGAACTGACCGTCACGGTCATCCCGCAAAAGGAAGACGAATTCACCTGCTATTCCTGTTTCCTGGTGCGCCACCGGTCCCAGCTGGCCAAGGAGAAGGCCGGCCACGCCTACTGCGC
>NZ_CAKKMM010000529.1:0-3250 GCF_918698205.1 Microbacterium sp. Bi128
GATCAGCTCCACGATCACCAACTGCCACAGCACCCGCCGCGCGGACCTGCCCATGGCGCGGTTGCCCAGCTGCGGGATGACCCAGCGGCGGTGCATGAGCCCGATGCCGCCCAACACCAGGACCGCTGCCGTCTTGGCCAGGATCAGTTGCCCGTAGGCGGAGCCGAAGAGGTCTGCCCATGTGGTGAGGCGGATGCTGGCGTTGATCACGCCTGAGGCGAAGACCAGCGCGAAGGCAAAGCCGGCCAGGGATGAGAACCGGCGCAGGGTTGGCTCGGTGATGTCTGCAGTCCCCGAAGCTGCCCCCGAGGTGCGGCCGCCGGCGCCCGTGCCCTCCAGGACCCCGGAGAGGACCGCGAGCATGATGATGCCGCCCACCCAGGCCGATACGCCGACCAGGTGCAGGCCGAGCGAATTGATGGCGCCCTCGTGGTCGCTGGAGCTGGAGGAGTGTCCGATCAGGGCAGCGGGAACCAGACCGATCAGCGAAAGGACCAGTGTCAGTGCCAGGCCGCCGCGGGAGCGCACTCCGAACAGGGCGGTGGTAACGACGGCGGCGATGATTACGACAGCCAGCCACGCGCGTCCGGTTTCGATGTCCGTCATGAAGTAAACGAGGGAGCGGGTGAATTCCGGATCCCCGGAGATGCCCTGCCCCGCAATGTCCGCGTAGCCCAGGACCAGCACGGTGATCGCGGACAGCGTCCAGACGGCGCCGGCGGCCGCTGCCACGGCCAGCGCCCGGGTGAAGGCCGGATGTTCCGGGGCGTCCTGCTCCTTGGACCGGGAGCCGTTCCTGTTTCGCGGCAGGATGCCGACGGCGAAGATCAGGCCGCCGATCACGGTGGCGACAGCGACGTTGTGGATTGCTTTGCTCACCGGAAGCCCCCAGCGCACCAGGGCCCCGGGATCTGAGACCTCGCGGGCGGCTGCTGCGCCGGAGAAGATAAGTGCCGCTACCAGGCCAATAAACAACGCGCCAAGGCCTGCGATCAGCCAAGGCCGGGCAATCCCGGCGGGACCGGAGCCAGGGCCGCGTGCGTCCCCGGGGGGAACGGGCGCTGCGGTTGTGGGCGTGGGATTTACTGCGGAAGGCACACCTCCATTGTCCGCTACGCCGCCTAGCTCAGCGAATCGGCCCCGGCGGCTGGGCCTCTGGGGATCCGCCAAGCCGGCCCGGCCTTCAAAGGACTGCGGATTCGTCGGGAAGGCCGCCCGGCCGGGCTAAGACCGATTAGGGACCGGGTTAGGGACTGGCCGGGGACTGGCCGGGGACGCAAAAGGAGCGGCAACCCGAGGGTTGCCGCTCCTTTCAAGCCTGCGAAGAAGACTACTTCTTCTTGGCGACTGCAGCCTTCAGCTTGGAGCCGGCGGTCAGCTTGACGCTGTGGCCAGCGGCAATCTGGATGGTCTCGCCGGTCTGCGGGTTGCGGCCGGTGCGAGCTGCACGGTCGGTGCGCTCTACGGCGAGCCAGCCCGGGATGGTGATCTTCTCGCCCGCGGCGACGGAGGTCTCGAAGACCTCGAACAGTGCGTCGAGCACGGAGTTGACTGCTGCCTGGCTGGTGCCGGCCTTGCCTGCTACCTCTGCAACAAGTTCACTACGGTTCTTAGCCATTTATGTCCTCCTGGACGGTCACGATTTTTGGAGCCTGCACACGGCATGCGTACAAACCACTGTTCGAAAACTTACCAGCTTGGCGCCTCAGAGGTGGCAAATTCCGCGTGTTTTCGGCCTTTTTTGGGGAAAATCACTGGAATCGGGCGCCGATCGCCGTCAAATTGCGCCGAGAGCGGAAGCCCCCTCGTCGGCGCCGTTTCACCGAGTTCCGCCGCGGTCCCCGCCGGCGTACTTTGTGCCGCCAGGTAGCCACCCCGGGCGCTGCCCGCTGCTGACCCGTCCCATGGTCTGTAAGTCTTTACCCGGCTGCTCTGTGAGTGGCCGGCAGTCTGGTGCTGTGGCCTGGCTTGGGCGTGGCTCACCCATGGTATTGCCTCCGAGGGGAATCTCCCGAAGTGCGCTTGCTTGGATATGTCCGCCCTAGCCGGGTCCGGTATCGGTTCGCCAGGGAACGGACCGCAGCCATTAATGCTCTCACCGCACTCCTCCGCGTCGTCGACCTCGGCGTCGACGCCCGTAAGCCCTTGACCGTCACACAGATCAACACCATCGCAGCTTGGAGGGAACGGGACGAGGAATTCGGAGTTCAAACCTGCCGCTGCGAAGCAACGCGGCTCGCGAAGCAGATCCTGATACTGCAGGAGCAAATGGCCAGGAACCACGACGAACTCGAGTCCCTTGTGCAGCAAGTGCACCCGGCTCTTTTGGGTATCTACGGCATTGGACCCGTGCTTGCCGCAATCATCCTGACCGCATGGTCACACACCGGGAGGATTCGCTCCGAAGCGGCGTTCGCAGCCCTGGCCGGCACCTGCCCGGTCCCGGCGTCATCGGGCAGTAGCACCTGATGCCGCTCGAACCGAGGTGGGGACCGCCAACTCAGCAAAGCGATTTACACCATCGCCCTCATCAGAATGAAGCGTGACCAAAGCACCCAGAACTATGTCGCCAAACGAACAAGCCAAGGACGAACCAAGAAGGAGATCATTCGTAGCCTCAAGAGATACATCACTCGCCAGATCTACCGCGCTCTCAACCACGCTCACCCTGCACCCACGTACTGATGAGGCCTAACTCTTGGTGTTCTAAGACTGCTTGGCACCATTCAAGGATTTGAACTGGCCGCCGAGCTCTTGCGCCAGGCCCTTCAAGTCCATACCGCTCGGAGACTCCTGAAGTGCCTCGGACATGTCCACGACCATCCAGTTTTTACCCTCCACGATGGCTAAAGGCTGGGTGCTGTCCGCATACAGCTGCTGCTCAGCATTTCGGGCCTCTTCGGTCTTGAACCACTCGACCTGGACACGTTTTGAACAGACGGCGTATTCGGCCGTGTAACCGGCCAGCTCCGGATTGATGATTGGGGCCGTTTTGGGCGCTTCCTCGCAGCCAATGACATCGGCAACGGCTCGGCGGGCTTCCTCGATAGAGCCTAATTCCGTATGCTGCGGGGACTGCGAGGACTGGGCATTGGAGGACTGCTGCGCCTCCATGCCACAGGCTGTTAGGACGCAGATCAGCCCCAGCATTGTGGTAGTAGCGGCGTACTTGAACTTGCCTGTGATCATCACCGGACACCCCCAAAGGTCAGTGGACTAATACTTGCACAACGCCAGGAACCTAATAAGT
>NZ_CAKKMM010000530.1:0-3248 GCF_918698205.1 Microbacterium sp. Bi128
CGGCCGCCGGAACGAGCAGCCGCAGCCCGGGGTCCTGGGCCGCGGCAAAACCGTCCAGGAGCGCCCCGTGCGCATGGACTGCGCCGTCGGAGGTGCGGACGGCGAGACGTCCCGCCTCCGGATCCACGTGGGGCATGAAAATGTCGCCGTGGGAGCGGACCTCGGCGGCGTAGTCGAGGACGCCGCTGGGCAGTTCACCCGTCCACCGCATGGCCAGTGCCGGCAAAGACACGGCCAGGACGGCGTCGAACCCGCCCGCGGCAGCGCCCGGACCCGGGTCCGCGGTGGCCAGCAGGTCAGCCTCCGCGTCGTCGAAGACCACTTCCATGCCAAGCTGCCAGGCCGCGAGGGCCAGGATCACCGACTTCCAGTGCGCGGGCAGGTCCAGGCGCAGCCGCATGCCCGGTTCGGCGTCGAGTTCGTCCTGCAGCAGGTTGGAAGTCTTCGCGACCCAGTTGTCCAGCACGCGGCCAGAAAGTTCAACCCGTTCCGAATCGGGGCCGTACCAGGTCAGCCGGGGCGCCGTGGCCTGGCCGGACCGCAGCGCTGTCATCAGGTCGATTGCCGGAATGCTCATGCCCTCATCTTGCCACGGCTGTTGTCGCGGCCGATCAATCCCCGGCTCCGTGACGTCCGTCACCCCGGCGGCCCCGGCGTTCGGCGGGGTCCGCGCAGGGCGCGGGAAAATTTCCCGAAAATTCAATGAAAAGCCCCAAAACTGCTCAGTACCCTGATTATTCCGCGGGTTCTCGCGGGAGAGGCGAAAAAATTCCGGGCGTGGCGTGCCTCCACTTTGTGTATCAAGTTGATTATTATCTCCGCCGTGGCTTGACTCCCGGATACTTACACGCGTGTAATTAGTTATCTAAAGCCACTGCACAAAAACCGGCACTCAACCGAGTGTCCAAGGGGGTCTTGCAGTGGCTGCAAATCAGGAGGGGGACGCCATGGGGCTAGCAGAGCGTATCCATGAAGATGCCGTAGTTGCCGGCCAGGCCACGGCGAAATACCGGTCACGCGGCGTGCCGACTGACTGGTACGTAGATCCGGCGGATCCGGACGCAGCTGACCGCTATAACGAACACACCAAGGATTCCCTGCAGGAGGCCGCCACGGCCTTCCTCGCAGCGCACGACGAGCTCCTGTCCGGCCCGGATCATGACACCGATCCCCTCGACCCGCCGATGGAGCTCCATTCGCCCGGTTCCGGTACCGCCGGGCAGCCGGTCTGGATCGGCCTGCCGTCCCGGCAGGAATTCGACGACGAGGGCGAGCTCGGCTGGCAGACCGATGCCCTGTGCGCCCAGACTGATCCCGAAGCCTTCTTCCCAGAAAAGGGCGGCTCCACCCGCGACGCCAAGAAAGTCTGCGGCGCCTGCAATGTGCGTTCCCAGTGCCTCGAGTACGCCTTGTCCAACGACGAGCGCTTCGGGATCTGGGGAGGCCTCTCCGAGCGCGAGCGGCGCCGGCTTAGGAAGCGAGCAGTCTAATTCTTCAAGAAGTACGAGTCACCGCCGTCGTGGTCTCCCACGACGGCGGTGATTTTCTCCCCAGGACCCTTGCGGCGCTGGCGGCCCAAACACGGCCCGCCGACGCCGTGATCGGTGTCGACACCGGATCCCGCGACCACTCCGCCGCCCTCCTTGAACAGGAACTGGGCAAGGCCAACGTCACTGTCTTCGACCAGCCCAGGTCCGGCATGGGTGGAGCCGTCATGGCCGGGCTCAAGGCCCTCGCGCCGTGGCCTGCGGAGGGCTCCGCCGCCACGGCGCCGGGCACCGACTGGATCTGGCTGCTGCACGACGACGCCGCACCGGCGCCCGAGGCCCTGGCCGAACTCCTCCGTGCGGTCGAGCGGGCGCCGTCGGTCACGGTGGCAGGCTGCAAGCAGCTGGACTGGCATGCCGAGCGGCGGCTGATCGACGTCGGGCTCTCCACGAGCCGCTGGGCCGAGCGGCTGACGCTGATCGACGCCGACGAGCTCGACCAGGGCCAGTACGACGGCCGCAGCGATACTTTTGCGGTCAATTCCGCCGGCATGCTGGTCCGCCGCGACATCTGGGAGGAGCTCCGGGGCTTCGATCCGGCCCTGCCCGGCAGCGGCGACGACGTCGACTTCTGCTGGCGCAACCGTCTCGCCGGGCACCGCGTGGTGGTGGTCCCCAGCGCCCGGATGTTCCATGTCTCGCACCGTCCCCACGCCCTTGGCAACGCGACGGCCGCACGCAAGGCGCAGGTGCACCTGCGGCTCAAGCACGCGGCCGGCTGGAAAGTCCCGCTGCACGCGGCCGGCGCCCTCCTGGGCAGCCTCTTCAAACTCGTCCTGAGCATTGCGGTCAAGGACCCGGGGCACGGGTTCTCCCAACTGCTGGCGACCTTTGCCGCGCTGGGCCGCCCGGCGGCGGTGGTCCGCGGACGCCGCAATGCGGCGCGCACCCGCCGGATCCGGCGCTCCGTCATGAAAGGACTGCAGACGCCGCGCCGTGAGGTCTGGGCGCACCGGCGCTCCCTGATTGAGGCGCTCGGCGCCGACGACTTCGGCAGCGAGTTGACAGGTCCCGGTCCGCTGGCCGAGCAGCCCACCGGGAACACCGGCAATGCTGACGATTTCGCCGCCATCGCCACCCCGGACCGCGGGTGGGTGGGCAGCGGTGCGGTGCTGGCCATCCTCCTGACCCTGGCGGTCTCCCTGACAGGGCTGCTTAGCCTGTTCCGGGCTCCGGCCGTCTCCGGCGGCGCGCTGATCCCCGTCTCATTGCGCCTCTCCGAAATCTGGAACCATGCCTCGACCTGGTGGATCAGTCTGGGCGCGGGCCTGCCGGGCCACGGCGACCCCTTTGGCTACCTGCTGTGGGTGCTCGGTGTGCTCGGTGCCGGCGATGCCAACGGCGGCGTGGGCTGGTTGTTGATCCTCGCCATGCCGCTGTCTGCGCTGGGCGCGTGGTTCGCTGCCGGCGCCCTGACTGCCCGCCGGAGGCTGCGCCTTGCGGCCGCTCTGCTGTGGGCCGCGGCGCCGGCACTCCAGGTGTCCGTGAACCAGGGCCGGCTCGGCGCCTTGGTCGCGCACGTCATGATCCCGGTGGTCGTCCTGGCGCTGCTCCGGGCGACCGGCACGGCCGCGGGCCGCGGCATCCATGCCGTCCCGGCCCCGGGGCAGGGACGGCTCATCCCCACGCCGGCCGCCCGTCCCGGCGTCAACGGGACGCCGTCGTGGACGGCTGCGGCCGCCGCGGGCCTCGCCCTGGCCG
>NZ_CAKKMM010000531.1:0-3246 GCF_918698205.1 Microbacterium sp. Bi128
GGCATCGGGCGCGCCGCCCGGCTGGGAGCCGCCGTCGTCTTCCTCCCCGAGCTCACGCTGTCCCGCTACCCCGCGGACACGCTTCCCGAAAATGACGCCGCCCGCGGCGGGACCACGCGCCCGCGGCCCTCGGACATTGCCGAGGACCTGTTCACCGGCCCCACGTTCCGGTTCGCGGCGGACGCGGCCCGGAGGCACGGCATCTGCGTCCACGCTTCGCTGTACCAGAAGGCGGAGAACCCGGACGGCACAGACGACGGCCTGGGCCTGAACACCGCCATCCTGGTGTCCCCCGGGGGCGAACTCCTGGCCCGCACCCACAAGCTCCACATTCCCGTCACGGCAGGCTACTACGAGGACAAATTCTTCCGCCAGGGCCCGGACGGCGACGATGCCTACGAGGTCCACTCCCCCGCCGAACTCGGCGGCGCACGGTTGGGCATGCCCACCTGCTGGGACGAGTGGTTCCCGGAGCTGGCGCGGATCTACTCCCTCGGCGGCGCGGAACTCCTGGTCTACCCCACAGCCATCGGCTCCGAGCCCGACCACCCCGACTTCGACACCCAGCCGTTGTGGCAGCAGGTCATAGTCGGCAACGGCATCGCCAACGGGCTGTTCATGGTGGTCCCCAACCGCTGGGGCAGCGAAGGCACGCTGAACTTCTACGGTTCCTCCTTCATCTCCGATCCCTACGGCCGGATCCTTGCCCAGGCACCGCGGGGCGAATCCGCGGTGCTCGTCGCGGACCTCGACCTCGACCAGCGCCGGGACTGGCTCACGCTTTTCCCCTTCCTGGCCACCCGACGCCCGGACACGTACGGGCGGCTGACCGAACCGGTTCGCCCCGACGCCCCGCTCGGCGCCGACACCAGCAAGGCCACCGCATGAGCGCGTGGCGGATGCCGTCCGAAACGGCGCCCCAGGACCGTGTCTGGATGGCGTTCCCCACCGGCGGCTACACCCTGGGCGAAACAGCGGCAGAAGCCCACGCCGCCCGATCCGTCTGGGCCGCCGTCGCGAACGCCGTCGTGGAATTCGAACCGGTCACCATGCTGGTGGCGCCGGCGGATGTGCAGACCGCGGCGGACTACCTCCACCCGGATATCGAGGTGGTCCCCGCCGCACTGAACGACGCCTGGATGCGGGACATCGGCCCCACGTTCGTCCTCGACGACGGCGGCCGGCTCGGCGCCGTCGACTGGGTCTTCAACGGCTGGGGCGGCCAGGACTGGGCCGCCTGGGACAAGGACGCGCTCGTGGCGTCGGCCGTCGCGGCCCGCTCGGGGGCCAGCCACCTTGTCTCGCCGCTGGTGAACGAGGGCGGCGGCATCCACGTCGACGGCGAAGGCACCGTCCTCGTCACCGAGACGGTCCAGCTCGATCCGGGCCGCAACCCCGGGCTCAGCAACGCCGACGTCGAAGCCGAGCTGGGCCGGACCCTGGGCGTAAGCCACGTCGTCTGGCTTCCCCGCGGCCTGACCCGGGATTCGGAACGGTTCGGCACGCGCGGCCACGTCGACATCGTTGCGGCCATCCCGTCCCCGGGCACCGTGCTGGTCCATTCCCAACAGAACCCGGCACACCCCGACTTCGAAGTCTGCCGGGCCATCATCAGCCACCTCGCCACCACCCGGGACGCGGCCGGCCGCGAATGGAACATCATCGAGGTCCCCGCCCCGGAAACCCTGACGGATGAGGAGGGATTCGTCGACTACAGCTACATCAACCACCTGGTGGTCAACGGCGGCGTCATCGCCTGCACCTTCGGAGACCCGATGGACGAAAAAGCCTTGCGCATCCTTGGCGACGCCTACCCCGGCCGCAGGGTAGTCGGCATCGACGCCCGCGAGCTCTTCGCCCGCGGCGGCGGCATCCACTGCATCACCCAACAGCAACCATCCGTCCCCCAGAAAAAAGGTCAGCAATGAGTCAGACTATCGGCCGCGAAGACGGCACCATCACGCACGACGTCGTCGATCCGGCCGGTTCCAAGCACGGCATCTCGGGCAAGGGGCTCAAGGGCGGCCAGCTGGGCCTGCTCGCCGTCGTCGTCCTCGGCATCTCCTCCGTGGCACCCGCCTACAGCCTGACCAGTTCGCTGGGACCCGCCGTCGGCGCCGTGGGCCTGCAGCTGCCGGCGATCTTCATTGTCGCGTTCATCCCGATGATCCTGGTGGCGTTCGCCTACCGTGAGCTCAACGCCGATTCACCGGACAGCGGCACCACTTTCACGTGGGCCACGAAGGCGTTCGGCCCGTTCGTCGGCTGGATGGGCGGCTGGGGCCTGCTGGCCGCCAACATCATCGTCCTGTCCAACCTGGCCGGCGTCGCGGTGGACTTCTTCTACCTCTTCCTGGCCCAGGTGTTCAACAACCCGGACCTCGCGGACCTGACCTCCAACACGGCCGTAAACATCGCGACGTGCCTGGTGTTCGTGGCACTGGCCGTCTGGGTCAGCTACCGCGGCCTGCACGCCACCAAGCTGGTGCAGTACACCATGGTCGGATTCCAGGTCCTCGTCCTGGGCATCTTCGTCGTCATGGCACTCACCCACGCCGCCTCGGGCGACTCGGGCACCGCGATCGCCTTCAGCTGGGACTGGTTCAACCCGATGAAGATCGGCAGCTTCGAGCAGTTCGCCGCCGGCATGTCACTGGCCGTCTTCGTCTACTGGGGCTGGGACGTGTGCCTCACCGTCAACGAGGAAACCAAGGGCGGCAAGGGTACCGCCGGCCGGGCAGGAACCACGACGGCGGTCGCCGTCCTGGCCCTTTACCTCGTCGCGATCGTGGCCACCATGATGGTTGCCGGCACCGGAACCGACGGCATCGGCCTGAACAACCCGGACAACCAGTCGAATATCTTTGCGGCACTGGCTTCCCCAGTCATGGGTCCGCTGGCCATCCTGATGTCCCTGGCCGTTCTCTCCGGCACCGCGTCGTCCCTGCAGTCCACCATGGCCTCTCCCGCACGCAGCCTGCTGGCGATGGGCCACTACGGGGCACTGCCGCCGCGCTTCGCATCCGTCAGCAAGCGGTTCGGGTCCCCCGGTTTCGCAACGGTGATTGCCGGTGTGATCTCCGGCGGCTTCTACGCCGTCATGAAGGTAGTCAGCGAGAACGTCCTCAATGACACCATCATGGCCCTGGGCCTGATGATCTGCTTCTACTACGGCCTCACGGCCTTCGCCTGCACCTGGTACTTCCGGCACAGCCTGTTCTCCAGCGTCCGCAACTTCTTCATGCG
>NZ_CAKKMM010000532.1:0-3241 GCF_918698205.1 Microbacterium sp. Bi128
CGTCAAGGTGCTCGAAGCCCTCGGCGACACCGTGATCCGGCAGAACCATATCGGTGACTGGGGCACCCCGTTCGGGATGCTGATCGAACACTGGCTGGAGATCGGCGAGGACTCCCCGGAGGCGGCGCTGCTGGTGGAGGACCCCAGCGCGTTCTACCAGGCCGCCCGGGCCAAGTTCGATGCCTCCGCCACCGACGAGGACGGCTTCGCCACCCGGGCCCGGCTCCGCGTCGTTGCCCTGCAGGGCGGCGACCAGGAGACCTTCGCCGTCTGGCAGCGGCTGGTCGCCCAGTCCAAGCGCTACTTCAACGCCATCTACTCCACCCTCGGCATCAGCCTTACCGATGACCACATCGCCGGCGAAAGCTCCTACGACGCGCATCTGGCACAGCTGTGCCAGGAACTCGAGGAACGCGGCCTGGCCCGGATCAGCGACGGCGCCCTGTGCACCTTCCCCGCAGGATTTACCGGCCGCGACGGGCAGCCGCTGCCGCTGATTATCCGCAAGTCCGACGGCGGCTACGGCTACGGCACCACGGACCTCGCCACCATCCGCTACCGGGTCCGCGACCTGGCGGCCAACCGGATCCTCTACGTCGTGGGCGCCCCGCAGAACGTCCACCTGCGCATGGTCATGGCCAGTGCCCGGGACGCCGGCTGGCTTCCGGAGACGGTCGAGGCCGTGCACGTGCAGATCGGCAACGTGCTTGGCGAGGACGGAAAGATCCTCAAATCCCGTTCCGGTGCCCCGGTGAAGCTCATGGCCCTGCTCGAAGAGGCCGTGGACCGTGCCCGCGCCGTCATCGACGCGAGCCGGCCCGAGCTCAGCGAGGCGGAGCGCGCCGTGACCGCCCGCCAGGTGGGCATCGGTGCCGTCAAGTACGCCGACCTCTCCACCGGCCACGACACCGAGTATGTCTTCGACTTCGACCGCATGCTCGCCCTCAGCGGCAACACCGGACCCTACGTGCAGTACGCTGCGGCGCGGATCCGCTCCATCCTGCGCAAAGCCGGGGTACTGGAAGAAATCACCGGCGACGGCGGCTCGCCGTCAGCCGGCGCCGCAGGAACTCCGGCGGCCGGCACTCCGGCAGCCGAAGCATCCGGCGGCCCCGCCACGGCGATCGCCGTCGTCGAACCCGCAGAACGCGCGCTGGCCCTGCACCTGCTGGAGTTCGACGCAACGCTGAACAAGGTGCGGGACGCGCTGGAGCCGCACCGGCTCTGCGGCTACCTCTTTGAGCTCGCACAGCTCTTCACCACGTTCTACGACCAGTGCCCTGTGCTCAAGGCCGAGGAATCCGTTCGGGACTCGCGGCTGGCCCTGTGCGCGCTGGCTCTGCGCCGCCTCTCCGGCGGCCTGGAACTGCTGGGCATCGAAACGCCGGAGCACATGTGAGTCCGGCGGATTCCGCTGCCGGCTCATCCGCTCCTGGCGGCCTGACCGCGGTGGAGGCTGCGCGCATCGCCGTCGGCACGTTGCTCGCCGCCGGTGTGCGCCAGGTGGTGGTGTCCCCGGGATCGCGCTCGGCGCCCATGGCCTACGCCCTGGCCGAGGCCGAAGCCGCCGGACGGGTGGAGCTGCTGGTCCGGATCGACGAAAGGTCCGCCGGCTTCACCGCCCTGGGCCTGGCCCTGTCCGCCGGTGCGCCCGCCGCCGTCCTGACCACGTCCGGGACCGCCGTCGGCAATCTCCTCCCGGCCGTCATGGAGGCCAACCACGCCGCGGTGCCGCTCGTGGTCATCTCCGCCGACCGGCCCGAGGAGCTGCGGGGGACCGGCGCCAACCAGACCACCGTGCAGCTGGACCTCTTTGGCGACCACGTCCGCTTCGCCGTCGACGTGCCCGCGGGCAGCGATCCGCAGCGCGCCGTCGAAACGGCCCTCAGTGCCGCCACCGGAGCTTTCGAGGACCCCCCGCCCGGGCCGGTGCAGCTGAACCTTGCCTTCCGCGACCCGCTGGTCCCGGCCGTGGGCGACGGGCTGCCCGCGGCCGCCGGTCACGGCATCTACCGGGCCGCCCGGAACCCCCTGGCCCTGGACTTTCCGGCCGCGTCGACGGCGCTGCCGGAGCGGCGCACCGTGGTGCTGGCCGGGCACGACGCCGGCCCGGTCGCGGAGGCTTTCGCCCGCGCGCACGGCCTGCCGCTGCTGGCCGAGCCGTCTTCCAACGCCCGCTTCGGCCCCAACGCGGTGGGCCCCTACCGGCTGCTGATCGAGCACTTCGGCGCGGACGCGGCACAGCCGATCGAACGCGTGGTCCTCTTCGGCCGGCCGACGCTCTCCCGGCCGGTGAGCGTGCTGCTGGAGCGGGCGGATGTCCCGTCGGCCCTGTACCAGCCGGTTCCGGTGGCCTGGTACGAACCCGGCCGCCGCACCGAACTGCCGCTGGAAACCCTGGCGGACCTGGCGGACTTCGCCGGCCGCGGATCTGCCGCCTGGCTCGATGCCTGGCTGCTGGCAGGAGCCGCCGCGCAGCATGCCGTGGACCTGATCCTGGCCGCATCCCCGGCCGCGACCGGCCCGTCGGTGGGCGCCGAAGTCTGGAAACATGCCCGCGGGCAGCTGGTCCTGGGCTCCTCGAACGGGATCCGCGACGTCGACCTCGCCGGGGCGCCGCCCGCGGAACCCCAGGCCACCATGTTCGCCAACCGGGGCCTGGCCGGGATCGACGGCACCACGTCCACCGCCACCGGGATCGCGCTTGGCGGCGGCCAGGAAACCACCGTACTCATGGGGGACGTGACGTTCCTGCACGACGCCGGGGGACTCCTGCTCGGCGCCGGGGAGGCCGAACCGCAGCTGCGGATCGTGGTGCTCAATGACGCCGGCGGTGCCATCTTCGGGCTCCTGGAGCACGGCACCGTCGCCGCGGCGGGGCGCTACGGCGACGCCGTCGAACGCCTCTTCGCCACCCCGCAGCGGGTGGACCTCGCCGCGCTGGCCGCGGCCTACGGCGTCCCGCACCGCCTGGTCGGCACGACGGCGGAACTCGCCGAGGCGCTGTCCGGCCCGCCGGAGGGCCGCAGCATCATCGAGGTGCGCACGGACCGGCACCGGCTCGGGGAACTGCACCGCGCCATCCGGGCCGCGGTGGCCACGGCCGTGGAGGGCCTCCCGCAGACGTAGCGCACGTTTCCGCTACGAAAAAGGACAGCCGCTACGTGGATCCACGTAGCGGCTGCCCTAAATCGGTGCGGAAATCCGGAACTACAGCACGCGGCTGAGGAACTCCTTGGTG
>NZ_CAKKMM010000533.1:0-3238 GCF_918698205.1 Microbacterium sp. Bi128
CCGCCAGCCGCCGTCGAGCAGCGCCAGTGTTTCCTTGCCCGCGCCGCAGCCGAGATCTATGGCGCGGCGGCCGTTCCCCGGGCCGGCGAACGCCATGGCGTCGAGGCACAGCGTGCGCACCCCACGGGTTGCCTGGGCGGCGTTGTAGTCCGCCCAGATCTTGCTGTCCGCGAGGCTGTCCACGGATTCAGTGTTGCACTGGCGCGGCGGCGAAGCCACCGCGCCAGAGAGGCCAGGGCTCACCACCGCGCCGTCAACCCTCGGCGTCACAGCACCTTGGAGAGGAACGCCTTGGTCCGGTCGTGCTGGGGATCGCTCAGGATCTGGCGGGGAGCCCCGGCCTCCACCACCACGCCGTCGTCCATGAAGACCAGGGTGTCGGCCACCTCGCGGGCGAACCCCATCTCATGGGTCACCACAATCATTGTCATGCCGCTCTTGGCCAGTCCCTTCATGACATCGAGGACCTCGCCCACCAGCTCCGGGTCCAAGGCACTGGTCGGTTCGTCGAAGAGCATCAGCTTGGGGTCCATGGCCAAGGCACGGGCAATGGCCACCCGTTGCTGCTGGCCGCCCGAAAGGTGCGCCGGATAGGCATCGCCCTTGTCCCCCAGCCCCACACGCTCCAGCAATTCCATGGCCCTTGCCGTGGCAGCGGCCTTGGAAATCTTCTTCACCCGCATGGGAGCAAGAATGATGTTCTCCACCGCGGTCAGGTGCGGGAACAGGTTGAACCGCTGGAACACCATTCCGATTTCCTGGCGCTGGAAAGCAGCTTCCTTGAGCTTGAGTTCGTAGAGCTTCTCGCCTTTTTGGCGTTAGCCGACCAGCTGTCCGTCGACCGAAAGCCGGCCGCCGTCAACCACTTCCAAGTGGTTGATACACCGCAGGAAGGTCGACTTACCGGAACCGCTAGGCCCCACGATGCAGAGAACTTCCCCGGGGTCGACCTCCAGGCTGATCCCACGCAGGACCCTGTTGGATCCGAAATTCTTGGAAACCTTCTCCGCAAGAACCATTGGCACGCCCGTCATCCCTTACCTCCAAAGTCTGTACCGAGCGGTGCACCCGGCGCGCCAGGTCCGGCCACCTGCGCGGGTACGGGCGCGGTGGGCGCCTTGTCTGTCTTGGCCCGCCCGGTTCCGCGGGAGAACCGCTTTTCGATGAAGTGTTGCCCGACCATCAGGACCGAGGTGAAGAGGAGGTACCAGAGCGAAGCAACAATCAGCAGCGGGACGGGGGTGAACGTCACGGCCGAAATGCCGCGGGACACCCCGTACAGGTCAATGCTCAATGGGATCGCGGCCACCAGGGAGGTAGTCTTGAGCATTGAAATCACTTCGTTGCCGGTAGGCGGAATGATGATTTTCATGGCCTGCGGAACCACGACATACCGCATGGTCTGCCCCCAGGACATGGCCAGCGCCGTGGAAGCCTCCGCCTGGCCCTCGTCCACGGACAACAGGCCGGCACGCACGATTTCAGACATGTAGGCGGCCTCGTTCAAGGCCAGCCCGATCACGGCGGTAATGAACAGGTTTGTGAAGATCTCGTTCGGGACGGTGACCCACGGCGGCGTGAACGGAATCCCGAGCGTGAACACCGGGTAGATCAGGGCCACGATGCCCCAGAACACCAACTGCACGTAGACAGGGGTTCCGCGGAAGATCCAGATGTACAGCCAGGCAATGCTCTTGAGCACCGGGTTTGGTGAGAGCCGCATGATGGCCAGCAGCAGGCCGATGACGATCGCGCCGATCATCGAGTAGATGGTCAGCCACAACGTCACCCACGCGGCCTGGCTGATCCGGCGGTCAAAAATGTACTTGCCCACATCCGGCCAGCCGTAGTCCGGGCGCTGTGCGGCGTCCAGGACAAAGACCGCCAACCCGAGCAGGAGGACCACGGCAATCACGATCCGCCACGGGTGCCGCAGCGGGATCGCCACGATCGCCTCCGCCGGCGAGTTGTCCGTGTCCTGTCCACTCCGGCCCTGGAGCTTCCTGTCAGGTTCCGACTCAATCATCCTGTCGGATTCCGGCTCGCTCATTTGCTATCACCCTTTGGCTGCCACGTTGAGAGTTGCTGTCTTGACGCCACCGGATTCGACGCCCCACTTGGACAGGATCTTGTTGTACGTTCCGTCGTCGATCAGCGCCTGCAGCGCCTTCTGCAGGACCGGGGTAAATTCGCTGCCCTTGGCCACGGGCATCCCGTACGGCGCCACCTCAAAGGCATCGCCGGCGGTCTGCAGCTTGTCCTTGGTCTTGGAGATCGCATACAGAGTCACGGGCGAATCGGCGCTCATCGCATCGACCTGCCCCACCACGAGGGCGTTGGTTGCCTGGTCCTGCGCGTCGTACTTGAAAATGGTGATCGCCGGCTTGCCTGCATCCGTGCACGCCTTCGACTTGGCCGGCACCTCATGCGTGTCCTCATAGGTGGTGGCCTGGACGGCGACCTTAAGCCCGCAGGCGTTGTTCGGGTCCACATTCTTGCCCTTGGGCGACGCCCACTGGATGCCGGCCGAGTAGTAGTTCACGAAATCCACCTGCTTTTCGCGTTCCAGTGTGTCGGAGAAGGACGACATTCCCATGTCGTCCTTCCCTGCCTTCACCGCCGGCAGAATGTTATCGAAGGTGCCGATGTCGAAGTTGACCTTCAACCCCATAACCTTGCCCAGGGCATTGGTGAGGTCCACGGACCAGCCTGCCGGTTCGCCGTTATCGTCCTTGAACTCGTTGGGCGGGTAGTTGTTGGCCATGCCGACGTTGAGCACGCCGGAGCTCTTCATTTTTTCCGGGAGCGAGGCAGCAATGGAGTCATTCTTTTGCACGTCGATGGCGTCAGCGGTACCGGATGCCGAGCCGGTGGCGGCGGGTTCGCTGTTGTTGACACAGCCCGAGAGCGAGAGCGCCGTGGCTATGGTCAGAACGGGAAGAAGGTATCGGGTGCGCATGGCTTCCTTAGCTGTTCAGGGATTCTCTAGGCTCCCGCAACGCTGCGGGAGGGCACTGCATGACTGCTTATTCAAAACTCAAGAATTTGTGTTTTCCGACGCTCTTGTCTCAAGAAGTTCTCCGGAATGACGAATATCCCGAAGAATTTCCCCGCCCCGGGCCTTCAACTCGGAAATACTGGAGACGCCCACTAACGTCATCGTACGCCGCAGTTCATCCCCGAAGATGTCGATGATGCGTCCGACGCCCGGTGAGCCGGCCGCTACCAACCCGTACAG
>NZ_CAKKMM010000534.1:0-3223 GCF_918698205.1 Microbacterium sp. Bi128
GTTCCGTGGACAGGAAGTTGCCGTCCCCGTCCTCGAGCGCGTACTTGGCCGAGGGCAGCCGCTTGCGCAGCGCGCGAAGGACCGGCCCGGGGTCAAACGTTGCCTTGTGGAGGATTTCGTAGCCCTCGGGCAGGCCGGAGTCGACGCGCAGGATCACACCGCCGTTGGAGCACACGGCGTAACCGTTCTCGATCCCGATGTGTTCGATGACGGGCAATGTGGCGTTGAGCGAGCGGCCGGTCGCGATCATGACGTGGTGGCCTGCGGCCACCACGGCCTGGGCGGCCTCGCGGACGGGAACCGACATGTGCCCGTCGTGGTCCACGAGGGTGCCATCGACGTCCAGGGCGATCAGCATCTTGTCGCCGGCCCGGTTCCGGGAGTTTCCCACCCGGGCCGCGCTGGCCGGGGCCGCCGTGTTCTGGTCTGTCGTGTTCTGGTCTGTCGTGTTCTGGTGTGTGGTGCGCCGGTCATCGTTGCCGGCGACTGAGGATTCAGTCATTGTTGTCATCTCACAAGTAGAGCAGAGACCCCCGACTGCCGCTAGGACACACGCCACAGCGAGGCGTGAACTTGCGGTAAACACCCACGGAATGTCCCCGTTGTGGGCGTTTACCCGGCGGCCATCGGAGGCCTGGCTGGGGTCGGATCGGGGTTAGAGGACGGGGAAGACCGTCATGCCGCCGAGGTACTTCTGCAGGGCGGCGGGGACGTTGACGGAGCCGTCGGGGTTCTGGTGGTGCTCCAGGATGGCGACGATCCAGCGGGTGGTGGCCAGGGTGCCGTTGAGCGTGGCGACTGCCCGCGTGCCCTTGGGCGCGCCGTCCTCGTTCAGAACCCGTTCCCGGATGTTCAGCCGGCGCGCCTGGAACGTGGTGCAGTTCGACGTCGAGGTCAGCTCCCGGTATGCGCCCTGGGTGGGGACCCAGGCCTCACAGTCAAACTTCCGGGCCGCGGAATTGCCCAGATCGCCGGCGGCGGTGTCAATGACGCGGTACGGGAGCTCGCACTTGGCCAGCATCTCCTCTTCCCATGCCAGCAGGCGGGCGTGCTCGGCGGCAGCGTCCTCAACCGTGGTGTAGATGAACATCTCCACCTTGTTGAACTGGTGGACCCGGATGATGCCGCGGGTGTCCTTGCCGTGCGAGCCCGCCTCGCGCCGGTAGCACGAGCTCTGGCCCGCATAGCGGATGGGGCCGGCCGAAAGGTCCAGGATCTCGTCGGCGTGGTAGCCGGCGAGGGCCACCTCCGAGGTGCCCACAAGGTACAGGTCGTCCTCGGCGAGACGGTAGATCTCGGCGTCGTGCTTGACGTCAAAGCCGGTGCCCTGCATGGTTTCCGGGCGGACCAGGGTGGGCGTGATCATGGGGACGAACCCGGCGTCGATCGCCTGTTCCATGGCCATCTGGAGCAGCGCCATTTCCAGCCGGGCGCCGACGCCGCGCAGGAAGTAGAAGCGTGAACCGGAAACCTTCGCCCCGCGTTCCATATCGATGGCCCCGATCAGCTCACCGATCTCGAGGTGGTCCTTCGGCTCGAAGTCGGGGAATTCGCGCGGCGTGCCCACCGTCTTGACCACAATGTAGTCGTCCTCACCGCCGGCCGGGACGCCGTCCTCGATCAGGTTCGGGATGGTCCGGAGGAGTTCGTCCTGGGCGGCCTGGACGAGATCGGCCTCGGCCGATGCCGCCTTGACGGAGGCCGCCAGAGCCTTGACCTCGGCGAGGAGGGTCTGCTTTTCCTCGCCCTTGGCCTGCGCGACCTTCTTGCCGTACGCATTCTGCTCGGCCCGCAGGTTCTCGAACCGGATCAGGGCTGCCCGCCGGGCCGAGTCCCCTGCGATGATCGCGTCCACCGCGGATTCGTCGGCGCCTCGGGCGCGCTGGCTGGCACGGAACTTGTCCGGATTTTCGCTGAGGTCTTTTACGTCGATCACCAGACAAGAGTATCCAATCCGGTCACGGTTGCCCGGCAAGCCGGCCTGCATGCGCTGGCGGGATACTGTTGGATCACAATGCGCGACTGGCTGCTCTACCTCGTCATCGCTGGGGCCCTGGTCTTTGCCGTCTCCAGCTGGTGGGGGGTGCGCCGGCTGAAGGCCAAGCACACCCGCCGTGCCGTGTGGGAGGAAACCCACAGCCCGGGCCCGGGCCGCCAGAAGGTGGCCGTGGTCCTGAACCCCATCAAAGCCAAGTCTGCCGAGGCCCGGGGCCTGATTGAGGCAGCGTGCGCGGCGGCCGGCTGGCCGGCGCCCCGCGTCTTTGAAACCACCGCAGAGGATCCCGGCTTCTCGCAGGCGCGGGCTGCGGTGGCCTACGGGGCCGACGTCGTCCTGGCCGGCGGCGGCGACGGTACCGTGCGTGTGGTGGCGGAGGTCCTCGCCGGGACGCACACCGCCATGGGCGTGATCCCGCTGGGCACCGCAAACCTCTTGGCCCGCAATGTGCATCTGGAGGTCAACGACCTCGCCGGCAACGTGCAGGCCGCCCTGTTCGGGCACCAGCGGTTCATCGATACGGCGCGGCTCACCCTGGAAAATTCGCTCACCGGGGAGTCAGCGCAACACACGTTCCTGGTGATTGCGGGCATCGGCATGGACGCCGAAGTAGTCAGCGACACCCTTGACGGCCTGAAGAGGGCGGTGGGCTGGCTGGCGTACACGGAAGCCGGGGCCAGGCACCTTCTGGGGCGCCGCAAGAAGGTCTCCATCGCGCTGGATGGCCAGCCTGAGCAGGCCCGGAAGATCCGCAGCGTCCTGTTCGCGAACTGCGGCCTGATCCCCGGGGGAATCGACTTCATCCCGCAGGCCATGATCGATGACGGGATGCTGGACGTGGTGGTGATGAGCCCGCGTAGTGCGATCGGCTGGCTGGCCATGTACACAAAGATCGTCCTGAAGCACAAGAAAGACCTGCCGGTCATGACGTATTACCGGTGCGGCAAGATCACCATCCGGTGCCCGGAACCTATGCCCACCCAGGTCGACGGCGATCCTTCCGGCGAGGCCACGATGGTCACCGTCGAGGTGGACCCGGGATCCCTGCTGGTGAGGGTAAAGGACGGCGCCAAAGGCCGCTAGGCCGACGGCGGCTGGAGCGCGCCAGGCTGGAGTGCGCCAGGAGCGAGGGACTAGGCGCTGGCGGCCTTCTTGGCCTCTGCCGCCTTCTTCGCCTCGGCCGCAGCCTTGGCGGCCCGGGCTTCGGACTGCTCACGGATCATTGCC
>NZ_CAKKMM010000535.1:0-3211 GCF_918698205.1 Microbacterium sp. Bi128
GTCAGATACCGAACTCCGCGAGGACATAGACCCCGCACTGTCGTCCGCCCCGGACGCCGCCCCCACAACCTCAGCCCGGCGGGCTCGCAGCGCCCACCCACGCCGGAGCGGCCCCGAGGGGGTGAAGGGAACCATCGCCAAGATCGTGCTGCTGGGCCTCGTGGACGCCCTCGCTGTCTACATCCTGATGATGCTTTTCCTGAGCCAGTCCTGGCTGGCGTTGGGAGTCTCCGCCGCCGTCGTGCTGGTGATCAACTGGATCTACCTGCGCAAGGGCGGCCTGCCCGCCAAGTACCTGGCCCCGGGCGTGCTCTTCCTGCTCGTATTCCAGGTCTTCGTGGTCATGTTTAGCGGTTACATCGCGTTCACCAACTACGGCGACGGCCACAACAGCACCAAGGGTGACGCGATCGCCGCCATCCAGCTCACCGCGCAGAAGCGGGTGCCCGAGTCGCCGGCCTACAAGGCCGCCGTGCTCACCAAGGACAACTCCTTCTACCTTCTCTTCACCGACCCGCAGGGCAAGGTCTCGCTCGGTAACACCGAGACGCCGCTCGCGGAAGCCCCCGGCGCCGGCAAGGACTCGACCGGGAAGGCCAACGCCCTGGCCGGCTACCGAACCCTGAACTTCCAGGAGATCGTTGCCAACCAGCAGAGCATCCTGGACATCACCGTCCCGGTCTCCGCCAACCCGGCCGACGGCACCCTGCGCACCGCGGACGGCAGCAACGCCTACCAGTTCAAGCCGTCGCTGAAGTACGACGCCGCTGCCGACACTTTCACGGACACCGTCTCCGGTGCCGTCTACCGCGACAACGGCAAGGGCGCCTTCGCGGCAGGCAACGGCGAGACGCTCTCCACCGGCTGGAAGATCGACGTCGGGATGGAAAACTTCGCCCGCGCCTTCACCGACCCCAGCCTGCGCGGCCCGCTGCTCGGCGTTATCCTCTGGACCTTCACTTTCGCCCTGGCTTCCGTCGCTCTGACCTTTGCTCTGGGGCTGTTCCTGGCCATCACCTTCAACCGCGAGGACCTCAGGGGCAAGAAGGTCTACAGGATCCTGATGATCCTGCCGTACGCCTTCCCCGCCTTCCTCACCGGCCTGGTCTGGTCCGGCATCCTCAACCCGGAATTCGGGTGGCTCAACCAGAACTTGTTCGGCGGGGCATCCATCGGCTGGCTCACCGACCCGTTCCTGGCCAAGATCAGCGTGCTGGTGGTCAACCTCTGGCTGGGTTTCCCCTACATGTTCCTGGTCTGCACCGGCGCGCTGCAGTCGCTGCCCAGCGAGCTGGACGAGGCCGCCCGGATGGACGGTGCCGGCCCGTGGCGGGTGTTCCGCTCCATCAAGCTCCCGTTGCTGCTGGTCTCGATCGCGCCGTTGCTGATCTCCTCCTTCGCCTTCAACTTCAACAACTTCAACGTGATCTTCATGCTCACCGGCGGCGGACCCCGCTTCGAGGACACCAACCGGGACATCGGAGCCACCGACATCCTGATCACCCTGGTGTACAAGGTGGCATTCGGGCAGGGCACTGGCCGTGACTACGGCCTCGCCAGCGCACTGGCGATCATCATCTTCATCATCGTGGCCACTGTCTCGGCCATCAGTTTCAAGCAAACCAAGGCACTTGAGGACGTGAACGCATGAACGGGTCAGCATCGCGCACCGCCGCTCCGGCGGAGAAAACCCGGCAGGATGGAGGGACCGCCCCCGGCACCATCACCACCGTCGCGACCGACGTCGAATACCTCAAGTCGCTGCAGCGCCGGCGCCCGTTCGGCGTCTGGTTCAAGGACAAAGGATGGCGCCACCTGGTGGGGTGCATCGTGACGGTCTTCGCGGTCTTCCCGCTGCTCTACGTGCTGTCCGCAGCGCTCAACTCCACCGGCACCCTGGTGGGTTCCAACGCGCTGTTCAGCAGGATCGACTTCGGCAACTTCACCGCCCTGTTCGACATGCCCTCGCGTCCCTTTGCCCGCTGGTTCGGCAACACCATGGTGGTGGGCGGCGTGACCTCGGCGGCCACCGTCTTTTTGGGCGCCATGGCGGCGTACGCCTTCTCCCGGATGCGCTTCACCGGGCGCCGGATCGGCCTGCTGAGCCTGCTGCTGCTCCAGATGTTCCCGCAGCTGCTGGCCGTTGTCGCCATCTTCCTGCTCCTGAGCGGCATCTCCGAGGTCATCCCGGCCCTCGGCCTGGGCAGCCAGCTGGGCCTGATCATGGTGTACCTGGGCGGCGCGCTGGGCGTGAACACCTACCTCATGTACGGCTTCTTCAACACCGTGCCGCAGTCCCTGGACGAGGCGGCGAAGATCGACGGCGCCAGCCACGCGCAGATCTTCTTCGGCATCATCATGCGGCTCGTCACGCCGATCCTGGCGGTGGTGGGCCTCCTGACGTTCATCGGCATCTCCGGCGAGTTCGTGATCGCCTCCGTGGTGCTCACGGACCCGGACAGCCAGACCCTCGCCGTCGGGCTGTACTCCTTCGTGGCGCAGCAGCGCTCGGAGAACTGGGGAGTCTTTGCCGCCGGCGCGGTCCTCAGCGCCATCCCGGTGATGGCCCTGTTCCTGTTCCTGCAGCGCTACATCGTCAGCGGGCTCACCGCGGGCTCGGTGAAGGGCTAGGCATGACGCTGCCAGGCAGCACCGGCCCGCTGCCGCACCACGACGGCTCGGCACTCCACGCGCCCCGGCACGTGGAACCGGGGGCGGACGTCCGGCTGCGGCTCCGCGTGCCGGCCGTCTGGGGGCGCGCCGCCCGGGTGTGGCTCCGGTCCATCCACGACGGCGAACCCCGCTACGATCCGGCCAGGAACCTTGGGGAAGCCGACGGGTGGGCCTGGTGGGAGGCTGCGATGGTGGCGACCAACCCGGTGGCCCGCTACCGGTTCCTGATCGAGGTCGGCCCGCGGTACTGGACCCTGAACGCGCAGGGCCTATTCAGCCGGGACGTCTCCGACTACGCCGACTTCCGCCTCACCACGTTCCGGCCCGCCCCCAAATGGCTGCGCCGGGGAACGATGTACCAGATCTTCCCGGACCGCTTCGCCCGCTCCACGCCGTCGCAGCCGGCGACGGAACATACTTCCCCGGCCGATGCGTTCCCGGACTGGGCCGTGCCGTGCGGGTGGGACACCACCGAGGTCCCGGGCTCCGGTCCGCGGACCCCGTACCAGTACTACGGCGGCGGCCTCCGGGGCATCCC
>NZ_CAKKMM010000536.1:0-3210 GCF_918698205.1 Microbacterium sp. Bi128
GGTGGAGGAAGGCACGACGCAGTTCGCGGACTTCGGCGCCCGACCCAAGACCGATGATCTCCAGCGGGAGGAAGCCTACGGTTCCCGTGAAGCGGCCGGCCTCGCCGCCGCCCAGCCGGCAGGGACGCCGGGCCTGTCCCCGGAGCTGAAGGCCAAACTGGAGTCCGTCTGCACGGCCACCCTGTCCTCCCAGCTGCGCAAGCGCGGCCTGAACAACGTCAGCATCGACGGCCTGTCCTCCACCCGCCCGGAGCGGCGGATCGTGGGCCTGGCCCGGACCCTGCGCTACGTGCCCAACCGCGAGGACCTGTTCACGACCCACGGCGGCGGCTTCAATGCCCAGAAGAAGGCCATCGATTCCGTCAACGAGGGCGAGATCCTGGTGATGGAAGCCCGCGGCGAAAAGGGCACCGGCACGATCGGCGACATCCTGGCCCTGCGCGCCCAGGTCCGCGGCGCCGCCGCCATCATCACCGACGGCGGCGTGCGCGACTTCACCGCCGTGGCCGCCATGGACATGCCTACGTACTATGCCAACCCGCACCCGGCCGTCCTGGGCCGCCGGCACATCCCCTGGGACACGGACATCACCATCGCCTGTGGCGGCACCACCGTGCAGCCCGGGGACATCATCGTCGCGGACGCCGACGGGATCCTGGTGATCCCGCCGGCCCTCGCCGAAGAGCTCGCGGACGACTCCATCGCGCAGGAACGCGAGGAAACCTTCATCGCCGAGATGGTGCAGCAGGGCCATAGCGTGGACGGCCTCTACCCGCTCAACGCCGCCTGGCGGACCCGGTACCAGGAATGGGAAGCAGGCAAGGCCAATGACTGAGACAGCCAGGGCCGCAGCCACGCCGGCCGCGACTTCCGGCAGCAAATCCGAGCAGGCCTATGCGGCCGTCAAGGCCCGGATCGTGGACGGGACCTACTCCCCCGGCTACCGGCTGGTGCTGGCCAAGATAGCCGAGGACCTGGGCGTCAGCGTGGTGCCGGTCCGCGAAGCGATCCGCCGGCTCGAGGCCGAGGGCCTGATGATGTACGGCCAGATGACCGCCGGGTCCTGGATCTATATCGGCACCCAGGGCATCCTGCAGGGCACCTTCGAGACCTTCGCCGCGATCGCCCGTAAGCTCACCGGGGACGAGAACGGCACGCTCGCCGGCACCCTGACCCTCACCGGCGGCTGCGGCGGCATGGGCGGCGCCCAGCCGCTCGCCGTCACCCTGAACGACGGCGCCTGCCTGATTGTCGACGTCGACGAGACCCGCCTGCGCCGCCGGGCCGGGAAGCGCTACCTCGACGAGGTCGAAACTGATCTCGACGCCGCGATCGCCAAGGTCCTGAAGGCCAAGGAAGAACGCCGCGGCTGGTCCGTGGGCTACGTCGGCAACGCCGCCGAGGTCTTCCCCGAGATCCTGCGCCGCCACAACGCCGGCGAGCTCACCGTCGACATCGTCACGGACCAGACCTCCGCGCACGACCCCCTGAGCTACCTGCCCGAGGGCATCACGGTGGAGGAATGGCACAGCGAGGCTGCGGCAGATCCCGAGGGCTTCACCAAGAAGGCCCAGGCCTCGATGGCCAAGCACGTCCAGGCGATGGTCGAGTTCCAGGACGCCGGCGCCGAGGTCTTCGACTACGGCAACTCCATCCGCGACGAGGCCCGCAAGGGCGGCTACAACCGCGCCTTCGAATTCCCCGGCTTCGTCCCGGCCTACATCCGGCCGCTGTTCTGCGAGGGCCTCGGCCCGTTCCGCTGGGTGGCCCTCTCCGGCGACCCCGAGGACATCGCAGTCACGGACAAGGCCATCAAAGAGCTCTTCCCCGAGAACAAGCACCTGCACCGCTGGCTCGATGCCGCCGCCGAACGGGTCGAGTTCGAAGGCCTGCCGGCCCGCATCTGCTGGCTCGGCTATGGCGAACGCGCCAAGGCCGGCCTGCTGTTCAACCAGCTCGTCAAGGAGGGCAAGGTCAAGGCGCCCATCGTGATCGGCCGCGACCACCTCGACTCCGGCTCCGTCGCCTCCCCGTACCGCGAGACCGAGGCCATGGCCGACGGCTCCGACGCGATCGCCGACTGGCCGCTGCTCAACGCCCTTCTCAACACGGCCTCCGGCGCCACCTGGGTTTCCATCCACCACGGCGGCGGGGTCGGCATCGGCCGCTCCATCCACGCCGGCCAGGTCTCCGTCGCCGACGGCACCGACCTCGCCGCGGAAAAGCTCGCGCGCCTCCTGACCAACGATCCCGGCATGGGCGTCATCCGCCACGCCGACGCCGGCTACGACCGCGCCGTCGAAGTCGCCAAGGAACGCGGCGTCCGCATCCCGATGAACGAAACGAAGTAGGACTTCACCATGACTATCACCACGCATTCACCGCTCACCGTCACCCTCGGCTCCAGCGGTGTCACCCCCGAAGACGTCGTCGCCGTCGCCCGCCACGACGCCCACGTCACCATCGCCCAGGACGCCCTGGACGCCGTCGCCAAGGTCCGTGCCCACATCGACGACCTCGCCCACAGCGAGGTCCCGGCCTACGGGATCTCCACCGGCTTCGGGGCGCTGGCCAACCGGCACATCCCCAACGAGCTGCGCACCCAGCTGCAGAAATCCCTGATCCGCAGCCACGCCGCCGGCATGGGCCCGGCCGTGGAACGCGAAGTGGTCCGCGGCATCATGTTCCTGCGCGCCAAAACCCTGGCCTCCGGCCGCACCGGCGTCCGCCCGGTGGTGCTGCAGACCATGGTGGACGTGCTCAACGCCGGCATCACCCCGGTGGTCCGCGAATTCGGCTCCCTTGGCTGCTCGGGCGACCTCGCGCCGCTGTCCCACTGCGCCCTGGTCCTGATGGGCGAAGGCGAGGCGACCGGCCCCGACGGCACACTGTACGGGAGCAAGGATGCCCGCCCGGTCGCTGAGCTCCTCGCCGCGCACGGCATCGAACCCGTCACGCTGGCCGAAAAGGAGGGCCTGGCCCTCGTCAACGGCACCGAGGGCATGCTCGGCATGCTGCTGATGGCCATCGCGGACATCCGCCAGCTGCTTACGACGGCGGACATCACCGCCGCGCTCAGCGTCGAGGCGCTGCTCGGCACCGACCAGGTGTTCCTGCCGGAGCTGCACGCGGCGCTGCGCCCGCACCCAGGCCAGGCCGCCGCCGCGGACAACATGCTCCGTGTGCTGTCCAACTCCCCGGTCTTGGCGT
>NZ_CAKKMM010000537.1:0-3199 GCF_918698205.1 Microbacterium sp. Bi128
GAAGGCGACGTCGGCCGGTTTTTCATGGCCTTCCTCGGCCAGGCGCTGGACGGCGGCGGTGAAATGCGGTGTCGACGCGGCCATGGTGCCGGAATCGAAGATGTCCGCGGGTGCGGTGACGTCGTAGGCGGAGCCAAAGATGAACGATTCGATCGCGACAATGGCCGGGACAATGCGCTCCTGCGGAAAGCCTGCGCGGCTGAAACCGGCACTGACGGCCTCATACATGGCCAGTGTCTTGGGCGCGTCGGTCACGGGCAGTACGGCAATGACGGGAATCAGTGGGGTGTGCTTGGAAAATACGTCGCGGTAGCTCCAGGCCCAATCCCTCACGGCCTGTTCCCAGTCCCCGGCCTCGAAGGCGGTGACGTCCACGAACGAGGTCAAGTGGTCCTGGACGAGGACCAGCACGTCCCGTTTGGACGAGACATGGTTGTACAGCGCCGAGGGAGCCACGTTGAGGGTCCGCGCCAGGGCAGCCATGGTGAACCCGTCGTAGCCGCTCTTGCCAATCAGCTGCAGGGCCGCCACGGTGATGCCGTTCTGGTCCAGCACTGCCGCGGCGGGCCGTCCCGCACGGCGGCGGGGCCTGGCTGCGGGGCCGTGCGGATCGGCGGGGGCGCTGGTTGCTGCCGTCATTCCGGGCCTTTCTTCTCTGCTTGGCTTCTCAGTTTGGCTGGCGGGTTCGGGGTGAGCCCGTTCTGCCCCTACTTTACGGGCGAAATTCATTAGGCGGAGGGTCTTCCCCGAAGCGTGTGGAAGGTCTATCATTCTAAATGAACGCCATTCATTTTGTGGTCCGCATCACTCTAGCGGCCACGGGGAGGAACATCATGCTGGAACTTGACCGCGACGTCGTCATCGTAGGAGCCGGCCCGTCAGGCTTGACCGCCGCCCGCGAGCTGAAAAAGGCCGGACTCAGTGTGGCGGTGCTCGAGGCGCGGGACCGCGTGGGCGGCCGGACCTGGACCGACACGGTTGACGGGGCCATGCTCGAGATCGGCGGCCAGTGGGTTTCGCCGGACCAGACCGGGCTCCTGGGACTCCTGGATGAGCTCGGACTGCAGACCTATTCCCGCTACCGCGACGGCGAATCCGTCTACATTGGCGCGGACGGCAGGCGCACCCTGTACACCGGTGACACCTTCCCGGTCAGCGAAACCACCGCCGTTGAAATGGACAAGCTCACGGCACTGCTGGACTCCCTGGCCGCGGAGATGGTTCCCGAGGAGCCGTGGGCCCACCCCAAGGCCCGCGAGCTGGACACCATCTCCTTTCACCATTGGCTGCGGCAGAACTCAACAGATGAGGAAGCCTGCAACAACATCGGCCTGTTCATCGCCGGCGGCATGCTGACCAAACCGGCCCACGCCTTCTCCGCCCTGCAGGCCGTCCTCATGGCTGCCTCGGCGGGGTCCTTCACCAACCTCACGGATGAGGACTTCATCCTGGACAAGCGGGTTGTCGGCGGGATGCAGCAGGTTTCGCTGCTGCAGGCCGCGGAACTGGGCGACGACGTCGTCCTCGGCAGCCCGGTCCGCACCATCAACTGGGCCAATGACGCGAGCGGAGGCTACCGTGTCACTGCCGTCTCCGACCGGGCCACGGTGAACGCACGTTTCGTCATCTTGGCCGTGCCGCCAAACCTCTACACCCGGGTGTCCTTTAACCCGCCGTTGCCCCGCCGCCAGCACCAGATGCACCAGCACCAGTCACTTGGCCTGGTCATCAAGGTCCACGCCGTCTACAGCAGCCCGTTCTGGCGCGAAGACGGCCTGTCCGGGACGGCCTTCGGCGCCGGCGCCATTGTGCAGGAGGTCTACGACAACACCAACCACGAGGACCCGCGCGGCACGCTGGTGGGCTTTGTCTCGGATGAGAAGGCCGACGCCATGTTCGAGCTCAGCGCGGAGGACCGCCGCCGCGCCATCCTCGAGTCGATTGCGTCCTTCCTCGGCGAAAAGGCCCTGGATCCCGAGGTTTACTACGAGTCCGACTGGGGTTCGGAGGAATGGACCCGGGGGGCTTACGCCGCCAGCTACGACCTTGGCGGACTGCACCGCTACGGCAAGGACCAGCTGACGCCGGTCGGGCCGATCTACTGGTCCTGCTCGGATCTTGCGGCCGAGGGCTACCAGCATGTTGACGGCGCCGTCCGGATGGGGCAGCTCACGGCGGCCCGGATCGTCGCTGCTGCGGACCGTGCGTCCGTCGCCTCGTAGAGAATCCCAACAATTCAGTTGAATGCAGTCCAGTTCAGTTAGGAGAGCGGCCAGATGCGTTACGTAGTGGGGTATTCAGCCAATGCCAGGGGCCATGATGCGGTCAATCTGGCCGTCTCCCTGGCGCTCGGGCGGGGGGCGAGCCTGGACCTTGTGCTGGTGGTGCCCGAAGTGCAGCAGTCCGGGCACGCCCTCGCGCCGAAGGCCGGCTTCGAAAATCTGCTCACCGAGCAGGCCCAGGAGTGGCTCGACCAGGCCCTGGCGCTGGTTCCATCCAGTGTCCCGGCGCAGGCACACATCCGCAGCCATGATTCCGACGCGCACGCACTGATCGAGGCGGCCGAGGAATTGGGCGCGGACATGCTCATCATCGGGGCCACCAGCACCGGACTCTTCAAACGGTTCACGATCGGGTCGGTGGCCAGTGCATTGCTCCACGCCTCGACCGTTCCGGTGGCCCTGGCACCGCACGGCTATCACCGCCAGGAGGCTCTGACCCGGATCAGTTGCGGGCTCGGAACCCGGGCCGGTGCGGAGAAGCTGCTCGAATTCGCCCTAGGCATGGCGTCGAACCGGGACGTGCCACTGCGGGTGGTGTCGCTTCTGGCCCTCGACGGCGACGCGGCCGATTCAGCCGACGCGGCCCGGGAGTATGCGGCCAAGTGCCTTGCCGACGCACTGGCTGCCGGCGGGCCGGCAGTCCCGGGGGAGGCGAAGGCGGAGGTCCCGGGGGAGGCGAAGGCGGAGGTCCCGGGGGAGGCCAAGACGGAAGCCCAGGTGGAGGCGAAGACGGAAATCGTCGTCGCCCACGGGCGCAGCATCGAGGAAGCCGTGGACCGCCTGGACTGGGAAGACGGCGAGGTCCTGTTGATCGGATCCAGCCGGCTTGCCAAGGGCCGGTCCATCTTCCTCGGCAGCACAGCGGGCCGCATTCTGCGCGCCCTGCCGGTGCCGATGATCGTGGTCCCCAGCGACTA
>NZ_CAKKMM010000538.1:0-3198 GCF_918698205.1 Microbacterium sp. Bi128
GCCTTCAACTCCCCATTATCACGCTCGTGGCAGTGCGCGGCAGGAAGCCCGGCACGTCCACGAGCGTGATAATGGGGATGTTGAAGGCATCGCAGTGCCGGACGAAGCGGGCGGCCTTTTCCGAGGCCGCAATGTCCAGGGTGCCGGCGAACTGCATGGGCTGGTTGGCCACGATGCCCACCGTGTGGCCCTCGACCCGGCCGTAGCCGATGATCACGTTCGGGGCATAGAGGGACTGCATCTCGAGGAAGTGGGCGTCGTCGACAATTTGCTCGATGACCTTGCGCATGTCGTACGGCTGGTTGGCCGAGTCCGGGATCAGCGCGTCCAGGGCGAGGTCGTCGTCGTCGACCTCCAGTTCCTGCTGGTGCTCCAGCACCGGGGCCTCGGCGAGGTTGTTGGAGGGCAGGAAGTCGAGCAGTTCGCGGACGAACTCGACGGCGTCGGCCTCGTCGGAGGCCAGGTAAGTCGAGGTGCCGGTGTTGGCGTTGTGCTGCCGGGCGCCGCCGAGGGTTTCCATGTCCACGTCTTCGCCGGTGACGGTCTTGATGACGTCCGGGCCGGTGATGAACATGTGCGAGGTCTTGTCCACCATGACCACATAGTCGGTCAGGGCGGGGGAGTAGGCCGCGCCGCCGGCGGAGGGGCCCATGATCAGCGAGATCTGCGGGACGACGCCGGAGGCGTGGACGTTGTTGCGGAAGATGTCCGCGAACATCGCCAGGGAGGCGACACCCTCCTGGATGCGGGCACCGCCGCCGTCGAGGATGCCCACCACGGGGCAGCCGTTGCGCAGCGCGAACTCCTGGACCTTGACGATCTTTTCGCCGTTGACCTGGCTCAGCGAGCCGCCGTAGACGGAGAAATCCTGGCTGTAGACCGCAACCGGGCGGCCGTCCACCGTGCCGTAGCCGGAGACGAGGCCGTCGCCGAGGGGCTTCTTCTTCTCCATGCCGAAGGCGGTGGAGCGGTGCACGGCCAGCGCATCGAATTCGACGAAGGAGCCGGCGTCCAGCAACAGGTCGATGCGCTCGCGGGCGGTGTTCTTGCCGCGCGCGTGCTGCTTGGCGATCGCTTCCGGGCCGGAGGGCTGTTCGGCACGGGCCTGGCGGTCGCGGAAATCTGCAATCTTTCCCGCAGTCGTGGTCAGATCGTGGCTCATCAAGTTTCTCCGGCTCTGTCGCAAGGTTGTACGGCGCCCGTCGCGTGGGGTCCTTTGGCTGGAATCCACAAAAGCAGGGCTCTGCTGGCAAGTCTAGTGACGGTATTGGCCGGTGCCGCTGTAGGGAACCTACAATTTTCCCGCCGCGAAGCTCCCTCACCACTTTGTTACCCGCCAGTAACATTGGTCGGCTAGAGTGTGGGCATGACTTCAAGCAACGATGCTTCGGGCACCGCCACAGGGCCGTACCAGGCCGCCGGTTCCCTTCAGGGCCGCACTGTCCTCATCTCGGGGGGCAGCCGCGGCATCGGCCTGGCCATCGCGCTCCGCGCAGCCCGGGACGGCGCCAACATCGTCCTGATGGCCAAGACCGGCCAGCCGCACGCCAGGCTCGAGGGCACCGTGTATACCGCGGCAGAACAGATCGAGGCCGCCGGCGGCCAAGCGTTGCCGCTGGTCGGCGACGTGCGCAACGACGCCGACGTCGCCGGGGCTGTCGGCGCCGCTGTGGACCGCTTTGGCGGGATCGACGTCGTCATCAACAATGCGTCGGCGATCGACCTCTCCACCACCGACGATGTGGACATGAAACGCTACGACCTCATGCAGGACATCAACGTCCGTGGCACCTTCCTGCTCTCGAAGATGGCACTGCCGGCGCTGCGGGCATCCGATGCAGGGCACATCCTCACGCTCTCCCCGCCCCTGAACCTGGATCCGAAGTGGGCCGGCCTGCACCTGGCCTACACCATGGCCAAGTACGGCATGAGCCTGACCACGCTGGGGCTGGCCGAGGAGCTCAAGGCCGACGGCGTCAGTGTGAACTCGCTCTGGCCGTGCACCTTGATCGACACCGCGGCGATCCGCAACATGCCCGGCGGCGACATGATCGTCAAGGGCGCCCGCAGCCCCGAAATCATGGCCGACGCCGCCCACGCCGTGCTGACCGGCGGCAACGCGGTCCCCGCCCACGGCAGCCGGAGCGGTAACTTCTACACCGATGAACAGGTTCTCGCGGCGGCAGGGGTGACGGACTTCAGCCCGTACAGCCTCGGCGCGCCCGAGAACCAGCTCGTCCCGGACATCTTCCTCTGAACTTGCTGGGTGTTTGCGGCCGTCTGCCCCGCGCAATTTCCCCTCATTTGGCGGCCGGGTGCCGGAATCAGCGGTGTGTCCGGCCGACACGCCGGACATCCCGGCCAAAGTTGGGGAGTTTCGGCGGAGGCATGTGAGGCAGACGGCCGGGGCCCCGGTGCGCTTTCCTCGGTAGGATTCAAGGATGGAAACCGCGCAGGAAACCCCGGACCGTCCGCCCCTGGACCTGAGTGCCCTCAGCGATGAGGCGTTCCTGTCCGCGAACGGAATTCCGCGCCTGACGGTGCTTGAGTCCACCGGCTCCACCAACGCTGATCTCCTCCGCGGGGTGACCGAGGATCCCGGCGCGTGGCCGGACCTGTCAGTGCTGACCGCCGAGTACCAGAGCGACGCGCGCGGCCGGCTCGACCGCCGGTGGGAGGCGCCGGCCCGCAGTTCGGTCTCCGTCTCCCTGGTGCTCCTGCCAGTCAACGGGGCCGGCCGGCCGCTGCCGCTGAGCGCCGGGGCGCACCCGGTGGATGGACACGCCGCTGGCCGGCAGGGTGCTGGCCGGCAGGCTGCTGGCCGTCCCGGCACCGGAGCCGGCTTTGACACCAAATCCCGGGAAACGGCTGACGGGCGCAGGCACGTCGTGATCGATCAGGATCGCAATGAAGGAAGCCACCTGGTTGGCGGGCACGTACGTGACGGACTCGATGAAGCCGTGGCACAGCACCCGCCCGCGGTCCGGCAAGTCCCGGACGGACATGGCGGCGGTGGATTTTTTGCCGGCGGCATCAGCCAATCTGGGTTATCTCCGATCCGCGTTCGGGCTGTTCGAATTCGGGGGCCGCCTGCGGCGACGGTGCAGCGGCGGTGTCCTTTGGCAGGCGCAGCTGCAGCAGGTCACGCGGCGGCATGGGGTTCTCGCCGCGGACCACGACGATCTTCCGGAAGAGCCT
>NZ_CAKKMM010000539.1:0-3197 GCF_918698205.1 Microbacterium sp. Bi128
CTGCCGTCCGGCCTGGTCGCCGGGTACTACGCCGGCAAATTCGAGGCAGTCTCCAACTGGGTGGTCGGCATCCTCATGAGCCTCCCCGGGCTGATCGTGCTGCTGACCATCCGGGCGGCCTTCGGCCCTTCGGTCTGGATGTCCATGATCGCCTTCGGCATCCTGATCAGCCCGTCCTACTTCCGGCTGACCCGCACGGCCGTCCAGTCGGTGCGCAACGAGCTCTATGTCGACGCGGCACGGGTCTCCGGGCTGTCCGACCTCAGCATCATCGCCCGCCACATCTTCTCCGTGGTCCGCGCCCCCATCATCATCCAGACCGCGGCGATCGCTGGCGTGGCCATCGCCATTCAGTCCGGTCTGGAATTCCTCGGCCTGGGCGACCCCACCAAGGCCACCTGGGGCGTGATGCTCTCGGAGGGCTTCAAGAACGTCTACCTCACTCCCACGCTGCTCTTCTGGCCGGCACTGGCCATGGCGCTGACCATCGGCGGCCTGGTCCTGCTGGGCAACGCCATCCGCGATGCCCTTGAAGACGGCGAAAAGATCACGCATCGCAAGAAGCCAAGGGGAAACGGCATCAGCAAACGCACGACGGCGCCGGCCGCCGCCGCCCGCCCGTCGCGGAAGTCAGTGGCCGCCGTCGACCCCGGAACCGAACACCACCTGGTCAAGGTGACCAATCTCGGGGTCGGCTATCCGCAGGCAGACGGTTCCATCAAGAAGGTCGTCGACGACGTCTCCTTCCACGTGGACCGCGGCGAGATCCTGGGCATCGTGGGCGAATCCGGTTCGGGCAAGTCCCAGACCGCCTTCTCCATCCTGGGGCTGCTGCCGGACAATGCCCGCATCGTGGCCGGCTCCATCCAGTTCGACGGCAACTACACCGTTGCCCCGGGCGAGGAGCGCGTCAGCCAGGAGCGCCTGTCCAAACTGCGCGGCAGGCGGATTTCCTACATCCCGCAGGAGCCCATGAGCAACCTGGACCCGGCCTTCACCATCGGCTACCAGCTCGTGACGCCCATGGTCCGCGTCCTCGGCATCTCCAAGGCCGAGGCCAGGAGGCGGGCATTGAAGCTGCTCACCGACGTCGGAATCGCCAACCCGGAACGGACCTTCAACGCCTACCCGCACGAAGTCTCCGGCGGCATGGCCCAGCGCGTCCTGATCGCCGGCGCCATCAGCTGCGAACCGGACCTGGTTATTGCCGATGAGCCCACCACGGCCCTGGATGTCACGGTGCAGGCGGACGTGCTGGACCTGCTGCGCGAGCTCCAGCAGCGCCTGAACATCGGCGTCATCCTGGTGACCCACAACTTCGGGGTGGTGGCGGACCTCTGCGACCGTGTGGCTGTCATGCAGAACGGCCGGCTCGTGGAGGAAGGATCCGTCCGTGACATCCTGCGCAATCCGCAGGAGCCTTACACGCAAACGCTCCTGGCATCGATGCTTGAGGGCAAGGAACCCATGTCCATGCTCGTTTACACCGGCCAGAAGGAGCCAGTCGCATGAGCCCCACCGACAGCGCTCCGCTGCTCGCGGTAGACCAACTGATCGTCGAGTACCCCAGCAAGAAGTTCCGGGCCAAGCCCTTCCGCGCCCTGACGGACATCAACATCACCATCGGCCGCGGCGAAACCCTCGGCCTGGTGGGGGAGTCCGGTTCCGGCAAGACCACGCTGGGCCGCGCCATCCTGGGGCTGGCCCCGGTGACCGGCGGGAAGATCAGCTTCGACGGCAAGGACATCAGCCGCGCCACCCGCAAGGACCGGCGGGTCCTGAGCCGTGACCTGCAGGTGGTGTTCCAGGATCCCTACACCTCGCTGAACCCGGCCTTGGAGATCGGCGACATCCTCGCCGAACCACTGGGCGTGCAGGGCATGGACGCCACGGCGGCCAAAAAGCGTGTGAGGGAACTGCTGGACCAGGTGGGTCTGCCCGCCGACGCCATCAACCGGCTGCCGCGCGAATTCAGCGGCGGACAGCGCCAGCGCGTGGCGATCGCCCGCGCCCTGGCCCTCTCGCCCAAGCTGATCGTCTGCGATGAGCCGGTCAGCGCACTGGTTCTCTCCACCCAGGCCCGGGTGCTGGACCTGTTCCTGCAGATCCAGAAGGACACCGGTGTGTCCTACCTCTTCGTCTCCCACGACCTCGACGTCGTCCGGCACATCAGCCACCGCGTCGCCGTGATGTACCACGGGGAGATCGTCGAACAAGGCCCGGCCGGCGTCGTCACCACCGACCCCGACCACCCCTACACCCAGCGGCTGCTGCTCGCCTCCCCGGTCCCGGACCCGGACCGGCAGGAACAGCGCCGCGCGGACCGGCACCGCCTGCTCGAAACGCAGCGCATGCAGCACGAACAAGCGGGCGCCCTCGCCTGAGGCCACCCGCGCCGTCAGGCAGAACGGCCGGCGCCTTGGCGGCAGCACCTAACCGGCACGAAGGGCCCTTGCGGGTCCGTAACACCACGGAGGAATACAGTGGCCAAAATTGGCGTACAAGCGATGATGCTGAAAGACAGCTTCGCCGAAGTGGGGGCGTTCGAGACGCTCCGCAAGGTGAGCGCGATCGGATACAACGCCGTCGAGATCTCCCAGATCCCGATGACCCCGGAGAACGTCGCCGAGCTGGACCGCGCCCGGAGCGAACTGGGCATGGACATCGCGGCACTGTCCGTCGCGATGGAGACCCCCAAAGGCCGTCCCGGGGACTCCCTGGCGGAGCACTTCGACAAGATCGTGGCGGACGCCAAACGCCTGGACTCCAGCCTCCTGCGGATCGGCATGCTGCCGTTCCCGGCCATGAAGTCAATCGCGGCAGTCGTTGATTTCGCCAAGGAGGCCAACGAGTACGCGCAGCGCCTGCAGGAACAGGGCCTGAGCCTGTATTACCACAACCACCACATCGAGTTCGCGAAGTTCGACGGCAAATTCATGCTGGACATCATTGCCGAGAACTCCCCGGCTATGGGCATGGAAATCGATGTGCACTGGGTGCAGCGCGGCGGCCTGGACCCGGTCCGGACGCTGCAGAAGTACGCCGGCCGCACGGCCATGGTCCACCTGAAGGACTACCGGATCGGAGAACTGCCGGAGTCCTCGTTCGGGCTCATGGATTCCAGGGACATCATGGGCTTCATGACCGAGTTCAAGAATGTGGTCCAGTTCGCTGAAGTGGGCGAAGGCAACCTGTAC
>NZ_CAKKMM010000540.1:0-3196 GCF_918698205.1 Microbacterium sp. Bi128
CGGCGATCTCGACGGTCACATCCGCGCGGTCGATGCCGATCGATTCGGCCAGTTCCGATGCCAGGCCCAGGTAGAACTCGCTCTTGGCGATCGTGCGGGTGACCACCTGGTGGGTCATGAGCGCGCCGGCCCCGGTCTCGGTGTAGAAACTGTTGCACAGCTGCGGGTGGCCCAGCATGAAGATGCGCTCGTTGGGCACGAAGACGTGGTCAAAAACCGCGACGGCGTCCATTTCCTCATAGCGGGAGGCCAGCGGCTCGTCGTGGGTGCTGCCGCCGTTGTACAGCGAGGTGCGGCAGAGGTAGCGCAGGCCCGGGGCGTCGTTGGGGATGGCGAACGCGTAAGAGTAGGGGGCGTCCTCCGGGGTGCCCCGCAGGACCGTGGACGGAAACACGAGCAGTTCGTCGGCGATCGGGGCGATGGTGGCGAGCATGCGCGCGCCCTGGATGACGATCCCGTCCCCGCGCTCCTCCACGATCCGGGCCGAGAGCTGGCCGCCGAGCTGCTCCGACCCGGAGACGGACCGGTTGACCTGCGGCGGGATGAGGGTGTGGGTGGCGAGCACGTCGTTTTCCCGGGCCCACTCGTAGTAGTTAAGGATGTTCTCGCCAAACTTCGGATCCGCCTGCGCGAACCACTTCCCCGCCGTGCCCAGCGCGGTCAGCGCGGAGTTCATATAGTCCCCGGAGCGGCCAAGGAAGCCGTTGGAGGACTCGGCCCAGGTGGAGATGGCGCGGCGCCGCCGCTGGAGGTCCTCGACGGTCTTCGGCACCAGGAAGGAGGCGCTGACCAGGTCCCCGGTGCTGGGTGAGGCGAAAGTGAGCGCCTCCTGGTACTGCGGATCATGCTGCATGTCGAAGAGCCTGGCGTAGGAGCGGGCCACATTGCGAAAGGCCGGGTGCTCGGCGATCTTCTCGCTGACCACCTCGCCGTCGATCACCACGTGCGGCGTCATGGCATTGAGCTTGTCCAGGTACTGCCGTCCGGTACGGATACCCATTGGTCGTCCTCCAGTCGTCGTTGAGCTGAATTGCCGGGAAGGAATGTGGCGCTAGAGCAGATCCTCCATGCCCAGCTGGCTTTCGGGGATGGTGGTAAAGGCGCTGTTGGCGAAGGCCAAGGCATCGCCGTTGCGGTAGTTGAAGTCCACCACCTCGCCGATATACAGGGTGTGGTCGCCGCCGTCGTACGCCGCCCACGGCTTGCATTCGAAATAGGCGAGGACATTGGACAGCCGCGGCGCGGTCTTTCCCTCCACCCACAGCGGCTCGGGGCCGGGCCTGCCGGCGAAGTGCAAGGCCAGGTACCGCTGCTCGGCGCCAAGGATATTCACGGTGAAGGGCCGGCCGGCGAGCTCGTCGTGGGCCCTGGCCGTGCGGGCGATGCTCACCAGCACCAGCGGAGGGTCCATCGAGACCGAGGTGAAGGAGTTCACGGTGATGCCGTGGCGTTTCGTGGCCCCGTCGAAGGTCACGATCGCGACGCCGGTGGCAAACCTGCCGAGGCTGCCCCGGAAGTGGTTGGCCCGCGGTGCCGACAGGGGGCCCTGGGCGCCCCCGGCGTGGCCGCGCGGCGTGGCAATCATCATTGATCCCTTGCGTTCGTTGCGTTTCCCGACCGTGGTGTGGGTGTGCTTTGGATCAGCCGTGTTCTATAGTCGAGTTCTGTATTGTGTTCTATAATCGAACAAACAGTTCCCATATAGAACGCTAGCTGACCATGAGCCGGAACACAAGGGTAGCCCGGCGAGCCCGGCGTCCAGTAACCCCGCACCTAGGATGGACCCCATGACCCCGAATGCCGGCACCGCCCAGGCTTCCCCGTCCCAGACGCTGTCCCGCGGTATCAGGGCGCTGGAGATCCTCGCCGAGGCCCAGCAGCCGCTGACCATTGCCGAACTCGCCGACGCCATGGGCGTCCACCGCTCCGTGGCCTACAGGATTCTGCGCACGCTCGAGGACCACTCGCTGCTGGTACGTGACGATGGCGGCCGCGTCCAGCCCGGCCCGGGCCTCGCGGTCCTGGCCCGCGGGGTCTCCCGGAACCTGCAGTCGGCGGCGTTGCCGGAACTGACCCAGCTGGCCAACACCCTGACCATGAGCGCCTTCGTGGCGGTCTGGGACCGGGAGGAGTGCGTGACGCTGGTGACCGTGGATCCGCGGCACAGCGGCGCCGCGGTGGTGCAGCACCCGGGTTCGCGGCACCCCATCAGCGCAGGGGCGCCGGGCATTGCGATCCAGTCAGCCTACCCGGAGCAGGAGTGGCGGGCCCTGGTCCCGGGCATCCCGTACCGGTCCGAGGCGGCCGAGGCCCGGCGCCGCGGCTATGCCGCCAGCCATGACGAGGTGATCCCCGGGGTGTCCTCGATTGCGGTGCCGCTGCGTGTGCCTGGCGGGCGTCCGGCCGCCCTCGCCGTCGTCTATATCCGCGCCGCGCAGGATCCGGACGAGGTCGCAGCGGCCCTGACCGAGGCGGCGCGTCGCATCGAGGCGCAGCTGGGCTAAGCCCGCGGAAAGCGCCGCCGCAGCGCTGTCCCGTCGGGGTCTATGCGGCCGCGGCCGTCTTCTTCCCGCGCTGCCGCAGTACGACGGCGGCTGCCGTTCCGAGCAGGAACAGCGCCGTGGCGGCGCACACCGGAACCAGGAAGGCCGTCGAATAGCCGAAGTTCTGCGCCAGCTGTCCGGCGATGGAGGATCCGAGCGCGGTGCCGGCCACAATGCCGCTGGCCAGGGCTGTCATGACCGTGCCGAGCTTTCCGGCCGGCGCCACGAGGCCACCGATCGCGAAGACAGTGACCATGAGCGGACCAACGGGCAGGCCCAGGACCAACAGTACAAGGACCATGGGCAGCGCCGTCGAGGGCAGCAACAGCAGCGATGCGAAGCCGGCCATCAGGGCCGCGCAGGCAATCCAGCGGGCGTTCACCGTGAAGCGCCGGGGCCAGTACGCGACCGAGAGGGCGGCCGCGGCAGAGCTCAGTCCCATGACGGCGTAGAGCAGGCCCGCGAGTTCGGAGGTGGCGAAGCTGGCGGAGAAAGAGCTCAGGGCTGTCTGGGTGGAGCCGAAGAACGTGCCCATGCACACCATCGCCAGCACGGGGAGGGCGACGGCGGCGAAGGTTTTGTCCCGCTGGGCTGCCGTGCGGGTTTCCCCGTGGTTGTCCCCCGCCGTCGTGGGCGCCGGGCCGGCCGCGTGG
>NZ_CAKKMM010000541.1:0-3195 GCF_918698205.1 Microbacterium sp. Bi128
GCCCGGTTGTGCCACCACAGCAGCATCTCGGCAAAGGCAAAGTCGAGGTAGCCGAAGTGCGTGATCGCGACCACGGCGCCCTGGCCGGGCACCACCGGGCGGGACGGGAGGCGGGTTGATGCGCTTCGGGTTGAGGCAGTGGGCGGCCCGGGCTGGGGCAGGTGCTCCCGCCCCGTGACGAGGACGCGGATCCGGAACAGCCAGCGCAGCGCCAGCCCGGTGCGGACAATGAAACGGTAGAACCGGTCGCTGGGCTCCGGCCGCCACTTCACGGGCCGCCAGCCCAGCCCGTGCCGGGCACCTGCCGGGCCGCGCACGTCAGTGTCCGCCCACCCGCCGCCGGGGCGGCCAGGGCAGGAAGCCGGAGGTGGAGTCGATGTATTCCTTGTACCCGGGACGCGCGGACATTGCCTTTTCCGTCAGCGGCTTCCCCGTCTTGCCGGCGAGCGTCCAGATCATCAGGGCGGGGGAGAGAACGGTCAGGACACCCGGCCAGGAATCGGCCGCCACCAGGAACAGCCCTGCCCAGACGGCGGCGTCGCCGAAATAGTTGGGGTGGCGGGTGTAGCGCCACAGGCCGGTGTTGAGGACGGTGCCGCGCCTGGCGGGATCGGATTTGAACTGCGTCAGCTGCCAGTCGCCGACCGTCTCGAACACGAAGCCAAGGATCCAGAGCAGGACGCCGGCGAACGCCAGCCAGCCCAGGCTTCCCGTGGCGAACATGCCGACCTGGATAGTGAGCGAGACGAAGAACATCACCAGCCCCTGGGGCAGGTAGACCCGCCGCAGGGCATAGACGTGGCGTGATCCGGGCGCTCCGGCGAGCATGTCCACGTAGCGCGGGTCCTCGTGGCCGCCGCGTGCGCGTGCCCCGATGTGGACGGCGAGGCGGATGCCCCACACGGCGACCAGGGCTAGCAGCAGCAGCCGCCTGCCGGCGTCGCCGTATCCGGCCGAAAGCACCCAGGAGATGCCGGCCACCACCACGAAGCCCAGACCCCAGACGGTGTCGATGACGGAGTGCCGGTTCTGCCGCACGGCAACCGCGAAAGTCACCCCGAGCAGCACCACGAGTCCCGCGATGACCCAGGGCAGGCTGCCAAGGAAGGCATCGAGCGGGAACGGCGGCATCACAACACCACCGGCATACGCGTTCCGGCCGCCGGCGGGGCTCCGCCGAGGGCGCTGCGCAATGCGTCCCTGGCGCCGGAAACATCGGCCTCCGTTGCCTCGCCGAAAGCGTCCAGGACGAAACCGTTCGCCAGCACGTTCCACAGTGCCAGCCGGCGGATCATGAAATGGCCGGCTTCCTTGAGCGAGACGTAGTCAACGGACGCGGCGACGCCCTCGGCGCGCCGGGCGTAGTCCAGTGAGTTCGCCGGGCTGGTCCAGCGGTCCTCGGTCCCGTGGACGATCAGGACGCGGCGGCCCGCGACAGGCTGGACCGAAGTCTTGTGGTTCAGCCACGGCGCGAGCGCGACGACGGCTTCGACCTGCGGGTCGTCGGCCACGCACAGCGCCGTGAGACCGCCCATGGAGTGGCCCAGCAGGTACACCGGCACGCCGGGATGTTCCTGGCTGATCCGGGCGAGCGCCCAGCGGGCATCGTGAACGGGGGACATGTCCTCCCCGTTCCAGCCGCGGTAGCGGTTGCGCAGGGTCCACGCGGCCAGCCCGTGCGGGCCGCCCTGCCTGTGCAGCGCCCGGGCGAAGGGCACCATCCGGGCCGGACTCAGGTGCCGGCCGCGGACAGCGTCAAAACTGTCGGCCCGACCGCCGTGCAGGATCAACACGACTCCGCGGGTCTCCCCGGCGGCTTCGGCGATGGTCAGCACGGCTTTGGCGGCGGGCCCGGAACGGCCCGCCTCCGGCTCGCGGTCGTCGAGTTTGCGCATTGCCACGTATGTGTCCTTCCGGTCCTTCGTCCGTCAATTACCAACCATAGGTTGCGGCCCGGTCCCGTCAAGGCCGGTGGTCCCTAGTATGGATTCGGAGCCGGCGCCCCCGGTGATGGGTGCGGCCGGCATGCGTGCATTTGCTGGCGCCCTTGACGGGGAAATGCGGGAAGAGTAGGCATGAGCAGGTAAACCTCCGGGCGCCACGCCGGCTGGGAGCGCAGAGAACCGTCCGGTCGAATCTCACGACGAAATCGACGGTATACAAAATGAACGGAACACAGTTCGATAGCCTGCGCGGGCAAGTCCGCGGGCAGATCATCACGCCCGGCGACGCCGGCTACGACGCGGCACGGGCAGTCTTCAACGGCATGATCGATAAGAGGCCGGCAGCGGTGGCCCAGGTATCCCAGGTGGCCGATGTCATCTCCTGCGTCAACTTCGCCCGGGACAACTCCCTGGACCTGGCGGTCCGCGGTGGAGGACACAGTGCCCCGGGCTTTGGCACGTGGGTTGACGCCCTGGTCATCGATTTCTCCAACATGACCGGCGTCCGGGTTAATCCGGCAGCCGCGACGGCGCGCGCGGAGCCGGGTGCGACGTGGGCCGACTTCAACCACGCGACCCATGCCTTCGGGCTGGCAACTCCCGGCGGCATTGTCGGCTCGACCGGCATCGCCGGGTTGACCCTCGGCGGCGGCATTGGATACCTGAGCCGCAAGTATGGCCTCAGCTGCGACAACCTCCTCTCTGCCGACGTCGTCACGGCCGAGGGAAAATTCCTTACCGCCAGCGAAAGCGAGAACGAGGACCTGTTCTGGGCGTTGCGCGGCGGCGGCGGGAACTTCGGCGTCGTGACGTCGTTCGAGTACCGGATGCACCCCGTGGACATGGTCCACGCCGGCATCATCATTTACCCCATCGAGCATGCCGAGACGGTGGCGCGGTTTTACCGGGACTACATGGCTACCGCCCCTGAAGAGTTTGGCGCGTTCCTGGGCTTCCACCAGGGTCCTCCTGTTCCGTTCCTGCCCGAGGAATGGCATGGCAAACCGGTGTGCGTCATCGTCGGCATGTGGACCGGTGATCCGGCGGAAGGTCCGGCACGCTGGCAGCCGTTCCTGGACGCCGCGCCGGCGGCGGGATCCATGGTGGGACCAATGCCGTACCCCGCCTTGAACTCGGCTTTCGACCCGCTGCGGCACCCTGGCATGCAGGCCTACTGGAAAGCGGATTTTCTGGCGGAACTGAACGACGGTGCCATCGCGGCGCACATCGAACACGGCAGCAAGGTCCCCAG
>NZ_CAKKMM010000542.1:0-3189 GCF_918698205.1 Microbacterium sp. Bi128
ATCGCCCAGAGCGCCACCCCCGTCGCGTCTCGCGGGATCGCCCCGCGCTACAGCGGCACCCCGTCGCGCGACGTGCGGCGGACGTCACGCGCCGCCCCGTCGCGCGCCGCGCGGCGAACGTCAGGCGCCGCGCAACCGCTCGGCGAGGTACCCGTGCAGTGCGTCGAGCGGGATGCGCTCCTGGCCCATCGTGTCGCGGTCGCGGACGGTCACGGCGTTGTCGTCGAGCGAGTCGAAGTCGATCGTGACGCAGTACGGGGTGCCGATCTCGTCCTGGCGGCGGTACCGGCGGCCGATCGCGCCGGCGTCGTCGAAGTCGACGTTCCAGCCGGCGGAGCGCAGGGTGTCGGCCACCTCGCGGGCCAGCGGCGACAGGCGCTCGTTACGCGAGAGTGGCAGCACGGCGGCCTTCACGGGCGCGAGGCGCGGGTCGAGCTTGAGCACGGTACGGGTGTCGGTGCCGCCCTTGGCGTTGGGCACCTCTTCTTCGACGTACGCGTCGACGAGGAACGCCATCATCGCGCGTGTCAGACCGAACGAGGGCTCGATGACGTACGGCGTGTACTTCTCACCCGAGGCCTGGTCGAAGTACGTCAGGCTCGAGCCCGAGGCCTCCGAGTGGCTCTTGAGGTCGTAATCGGTGCGGTTGGCGACGCCCATGAGCTCGCCCCACTCCTTGCCCGGGAAGCCGAAGCGGTACTCGACGTCGATCGTGCCGGCGGAATAGTGCGCGCGGTCGTCCTCGGGAACGTCGAACCGCTTCATGTTCTCGGGGTCGATACCGAGGTCGACGAACCAGTTCCAGCACGCCTCGACCCAGTGCTCGAACCACTCCTGCGCTTCGGCGGGCGGAGTGAAGAACTCGATCTCCATCTGCTCGAACTCGCGCGTGCGGAAGATGAAGTTTCCGGGGGTGATCTCGTTGCGGAACGCCTTGCCGACCTGGCCGACGCCGAACGGGGGCTTGCGACGGGATGCCGTGAGCACGTTCGAGAAGTTCACGAAGATGCCCTGCGCGGTCTCGGGACGCAGAAAGTACAGGCCCGACTCGTCGTCGACGACGCCGAGATAGGTCTTCACGAGACCCGAGAAGGCCTTGGGCTCGGTGTACTGCCCCTTGGTGCCGCAGTTGGGGCACGGAACATCGGCGAGGCCGTTCTCGGCCGGACGCCCCTTACGGGCCTCGAAGTCCTCGACGAGGTTGTCGGCGCGGAAGCGCTTGTGGCAGTGCAGACACTCCACCAGCGGGTCGGTGAACGTCGCGACGTGGCCCGAGGCCTCCCACACGCGCTTGGGCAGGATGATGCTGGAGTCCAGGCCGACCATGTCGCCGCGTCCGCGCACGAACGTCTGCCACCACTGGCGACGGATGTTCTCCTTCAGCTCGGTGCCGAGGGGGCCGTAGTCCCACGCGGAGCGCGAACCGCCGTAGATCTCACCGGCCTGGAACACGAACCCGCGATGGCGCGCGAGCGAGATGACCTTGTCGAGGCGGGATTGTTCGGCCACGGTGGCTCCAATGGTCGGGAAAGTTGTGGGTGCGAGCGCGAGTGCGCGGCATCCAGTTTATCGAGCGACGCCGCCCCTCATCGTGTGAGGCGTTCCCGCTGCACCGTGAAGGCCTCCAGCGCGGCCTCGTCGATCTCGACGCCCAGGCCGGGTCCGGTCGGCACGCGCACGTGTCCGTCGTCGAGGACGGCCGGTTCGGTGACGATGTCGCGGTCGTAGAAGCGGGCGGATGCCGAGATGTCGCCGGGCAGCGTGAACCCCGGGAGGGCCGCGAGCGCGGTGTTGGCCGCCCGGCCGATGCCGGTCTCGAGCATGCCGCCGCACCACACGGGGATCCCGGCCGCGCGGCAGCGATCGTGGATCGCGAGGGCCTCGAGGTAGCCGCCGACGCGGCCGGCCTTGATGTTGATGATCGACCCGGAGCCCAGTGCCAGGGCGTCGGCGGCGGCCTTGTCGGACACGATCGACTCGTCCAGGCACACCGGGGTGCGAAGGCGCCTCGCGAGCGTCGCGTGGTCGACGAGGTCGTCCTCCTGCAGCGGCTGCTCGATGAGGAGCAGTTCGAACGCGTCGAGTCGTTCCAGCGTGCCGGCGTCCGCGAGGGTGTAGGCCGAGTTGGCATCCACTTGCAGGGGGATGCCGCCGAAGGCCGCGCGGACCGCGGCGGTGTCGTCGACGTCGCGCCCGGGCTTGATCTTGATCTTGATGCGCACGTAGCCCTCGTCGAGGTAGCCGCCGACGGTCTCGACCAGGGCCTGCGGGTCGCGCTGGATCCCCACCGAGACGCCCGAGGGCACCCGGTCTTTGTCCGCCCCGAGGTAGTCGGCGAAGCGGCGGCCCTCGGTGCGCAGGCCGGCGTCGATGACCGCGAGCTCGAGCCCGGCCTTGGCCATGCGGTGCCCGACGACCGGGCTCAGGATGCCGGCGACCTCCTCGGGCGCGACGGTGCGGCGCTCCAGCAAGGCCGGCGCGAGGAAGCGGGCGAGCACGTCCCACGCGCCCTGCGTGTACTCGCTGGAGTAGAACGGCTCCGCCTGCGTCACGACCTCGCCCCAGCCGACGCCGTCGGCGGTCTCGGCACGGACGACGATGACCTCGCGCACCGTCTCGGTGCCGAACGACGTCGTGAACGGCGAGACCAGGGGGATCTGGAGGACGCGCAGCTCAACGGCATCCAGACTCACGGGGGCGGCGGGAGTGCGGGGCGACATGAGGGCAGGGTATCCGGCGTCCCGTCGCTTCGGTCGCGCGATTCGCTGCCGCTCGCGACACCGCGCCGGCCGCGGGCGACACCGCGCCCGGGCCGGGGCGCGCCACTCGCGACGTGATACCGGGGCCGCGGCGTCCCCGCCGGCCCGGGCCGCGCACAACTCCGGCAAATCCGCTCCCCCACGGCCCCGGATGCCACGGCCCCGCCGATTCCGCAGGAGTTGTGCACCCGCGGTGGACACAACGAAGGAGATCCGCCACCGCGACACGGCGCTCACGGCATCCACCCGCCCGCCACGGCCACATCTCCTTCGTTGTGTCCGCGGCGTCCGGCGGTGGCGTCCGGCCCCGTGGCCGAGCCCGCGGCCCGGGGCGAGCACAACTCCGGCAGACCCACTCCCCCGCGGCCCCAGATGCCACGACCCCGCCGATTCCGCAGGAGTTGTGCACCCGCGGCGGACACAACGAAGG
>NZ_CAKKMM010000543.1:0-3184 GCF_918698205.1 Microbacterium sp. Bi128
CCCCCCGGGCGAGCTGCTCCTCGAGTTCGTTCAGCGGCTGGTTGTCCAGGTGTGCGGGCTGTTCAGTCATATTCCTACTCGATCACGTCCACGGCCGGTCCGCAAACGCGAAATCGCCGGAAACCTGCGGATTCGCCGGTATTTTCCGGCGAATCGGCAGGTTTCCGGCGATTTCGGCGTGCTGCCTACTTCTTGGCCGGGGCCTTCCGTGCGGGCGCCTTGCGGGCCGTCGTCGTGCGCTTGACCGGGCCCTTGGCCCGCTTCTCCGCGAGGAGTTCGACGGCGCGTTCCCGGGTCAGCTCCTCGATCGAGGTGGTGCGCGGCACGGTGATGTTGGTGATGCCGTCGGTGATGTACGGGCCGAACCGGCCTTCCTTCACCACGATGTTCTTCTCCGAGACCGGGTCCGGTCCGAATTCGGCCAGCGGCGGCACGGCGGCACGGGCGCCGCGCTGCTTGGGCTGCGAGTAGATCTCCAGCGCCGCCTCAAGCGTGATCGTGAAGATCTCCTCTTCGGAGCCGATGGAGCGGGAGTCCGTGCCCTTCTTCAGGTACGGGCCGAACCGGCCGTTCTGCACCGTGATCGGGTTGCCGTCGGCGTCCTGGCCAAGCACGCGGGGCAGGCTCATGAGCTGCAGCGCCTCGTCCAGCGTGATGGTGTCCACGCTCATGGACGCGAACAGGGACCCGGTGCGCGGCTTGGCCTTGACGGGCTTCTTCGGCGGCGTGGGCTTGCCGTTCTTGTAGTACTCAACGGGCTGGTTGGCCAGCTGTTCCTCGGTCATCTCCGGGATGATCTCGGTGACGTAGGCGCCGTAGCGGCCATTCTTGGCCACGATCGTGTGCCCGGTGTGCGGGTCCGCGCCGAGGACGCGCTCCTCCGGGGCAGCGGTCTCCATGAGTTCAACGGCTTTGGCGGCCGTGAGCTCGTCCGGGGCCAGGTCCTCGGGGACGTTGGCGCGGGCCGCCTCCACCACTTCGCCGGTCTCGGGATCCACCGTCGCGGTGGAGCTTTCCAGGTACGGGCCGAACTTGCCGACCCGGAGGGTGATCGCGTCCGTGATGGGGATGGAGTTGATCTCGCGGGCATCGATCTCGCCGAGGTTGTTCACGATGCTCAGCAGGCCGGGCTCGGAGTCCTCACCGAAGTAGAAGTGCTTGAGCCACGCGGGTCCGGCCGCCTGGCCGTTGGCGATCTTGTCCAGGTCCGCTTCCATGTCGGCCGTGAACTCGTAGTCCACGTAGTCGTGGAAGTGCTGTTCGAGGAGCCGGATCACGGAGAACGCGATCCAGCTCGGGACCAGCGCGGAGCCCTGCTTCCGGACGTAGCCGCGGTCCTGGATCGTAGAGATGGTGGAGGCATAGGTCGACGGGCGGCCGATGCCCTTCTTTTCCAGCTCCGCAGTCAGCGAGGCTTCGGTGTAGCGCGGCGGCGGCGAGGTTTCGTGGCCGCCGGCGACAATGTCGCTGGCAGTGAGCGCGTCGTCCTTGGCCACGTTGGGCAGCCGGCGTGCTTCCTCGGACTCGTCGTCGCCGCGGCTTTCGTCCTTGCCTTCTTCGTAGGCGGCGAGGAAGCCGGGGAAGGTGATGACGGTGCCCGACGCCGAGAACTCGGCGTCGCGGCGGTCGGCCGGGTCACCAACGGTGACGGCGCCGAGACGGATCGTGGCGGTGGAGCCCTTGGCATCAGCCATCTGCGAGGCGACCGTGCGCTTCCAGATGAGCTCATAGAGGCGGAATTCGTCGCCGGAGAGCTGCTGGGCCACCTGGGCTGGGGTGCGGAAGGAGTCGCCGGCGGGACGGATGGCCTCGTGGGCTTCCTGCGCGTTCGCTGCCTTGCCGCTGTAGACCCGCGGCGACTGCGGCACGTACTCGGGGCCGTACAGCTCGGAGGCCTGGCGCCGGGCGGCCGTGACGGCCTCGTTGCTCAGCGCGGACGAGTCCGTACGCATATAGGTGATGTAGCCGTTTTCGTAGAGCCGCTGGGCCACCTGCATCGTGCTCTTCGAGGAGAAGCGCAGCTTGCGGCCGGCCTCCTGCTGCAGGGTGGAGGTGGTGAACGGCGCCGCCGGGCGGCGGGTGTACGGCTTGGTGTCGACGGAGCGGACGCGGAAGTCGGCGTCCTGCAGCCCCGCCGCGAGCGAGGTGGCGAGTTCCTCGTTGAGGTGGACGGCGTTGCGGGAGGTGAGCTCGCCGTTGTCGTTGAAGTCCCGGCCGCTGGCGACCTTGGCGCCGTCGACGGCGGCGAGTTTGGCTTTGAAGGAGCCGGAACCGGCGCCGAACTGGCCGGTGAGGTCCCAGTAGGAGGCGGCCTTGAAGGCCATCCGCTCGCGTTCGCGGTCCACCACCATGCGGGTGACAACGGACTGCACGCGGCCGGCGGAGAGGCCACGGGCCACCTTGCGCCACAGCACCGGGGAGATCTCATAGCCGTAGAGCCGGTCCAGGACGCGCCGGGTCTCCTGGGCGTCCACCAGGTCCTGGTCGACATCGCGCAGGTTGTCCATGGCGCGGTGGATGGCTTCCTTGGTGATTTCACCGAAGGTCATCCGGTAGACGGGAACCTTGGGCTTGAGCACTTCGAGCAGGTGCCACGCGATGGCCTCGCCCTCGCGGTCCCCATCGGTTGCGAGATAGAGAGCGTCGGCGTCTTTGAGCTGCGCCTTGAGCTCGGCGACCTTCTTCTTCTTGTCCGAGGACACCACGTAGTAAGGCTTGAAGTCGTTGTCGATGTCGACGGCGAACTTGCCCAACGGGGTCTTCTTCAGTTCCGCGGGGAGCTCCGAGGGCTGCGGGAGGTCGCGGATGTGACCGATGGAGGCCTCCACAATGAAGCCTTCGCCGAGGTACTTGGCGATGGTCTTGCTCTTGGCGGGAGACTCCACAATCACGAGTTTCTTGCCGGTTTTGGCCTTGCTTGGCACGGTGCTCCTACAGAAAAAGGTGGCTCGGGCAGATGCGCCCATACCCGCCTAGTTCACCATATTTTGCAGAATCCCGCGCATCCGGCCGGAAATGACGGCCCGGCGGACGCGGCTTCCGGCCGCAATAGGGCCACGTGCCGGCCGGCCCCTGAGCGCACTCCGGATGCGGTTCAGCGCCGTGCCCGCGACCGGTTCAGGCCTTCCCGGCGGCGGGCTCAGCCCTCCCCGGCGGCTGCTCAGCCCTCCCCGGCGGCGGGCTT